>JAYRUZ010000018.1:0-16630 GCA_041918795.1 Azonexus sp.
TAGCGTTCGATCTGGGTGTGCATCTCGGCGCTGGTCATGTTCGATTCCCGAGCTACAGGTCGCGGCCGTTGAAATGGGTGACCGGCAGGCTGGAAAGGTCGACGTCCTCAAGGCAGCGCACGTTGATCGCCGCCATCTGCTCGCCGTTCGGCGCCGTCCCTTCGCCGAAGGGGTGGATGCCGCAGCGCGGGCAGAAGCGGTGCTTGATGTGCGCCTTGCCGAAGGTATAGGTAGCGATGTCGGCGTCGGGCGTCAGCAGGTTAAGGCCGGCGCGCGGCACCATCCACAGCAGTGCGCCCTTGCGCGAGCAGATGGAACAGTTGCAGTCGATCACCTGCTTCAATTCGCCCTCGACTTCGAAGGCGATCTGGCCGCAATGGCAGCTTCCCCGGTATTTCATCATATGCATCCTCGATGCTTGGCTAATCGTACTGGGCTCGATGGCCACTTTAGGCTGGGTTGAAAGAAACGGGTGGGGACAGCGGTCTGCCAGAACAGCAGATATCCCTGTCCCCGCCAGCCGTTGAACGATCTGGCGGCCGGGGCTCAGACCCTGAAGCGTGCCGTTTCGGTACTGAGGTTGCGGGCGGTGTCGAGCAGCGATTGCGCTGCCTGCGCCGTGGTCCGCATGCTTGCTCCGGTATCTTCGACCTGATGGGCGATACGCTCGACCTGCTGGGCCAGCGCGGTGCTCGCCTGACTCTGTTCGCGGGTTGACGCGGCAACGTCGCGGACCAGTCCCTGTGCTGCCCGCGAACCGTCGGCGATGCGGTGCAGCAGCTCGGTTGTCTCGCCGGCCGTGGCGCGCGCCTGTTCCGCTTCTGGCAGCGCGGCGTCCATGACCCGGGCCGCATTCAGGGTTTCGTTCTGGATCCGGTCGACGACGCCGGAAATTTCCAGCGTCGCCTTCTCGGTGCGTTCGGCAAGCACCCGCACTTCGTCGGCGACAACGGCGAAGCCGCGGCCCTGTTCGCCGGCGCGGGCGGCTTCGATCGCGGCGTTGAGCGCGAGCAGGTTGGTCTGGCCGGCGATGTCCTTGATGACCGACGCGATGCGGGCGACTTCCTGGGCGTTGGCCGACAGTGTGCGCACCTTTTCCGCAGCCTCGCTGACGGTCCCGGCCATGGTTGCGATGTTGTCGGCAACCGTCACGACGCTGAGTTCGCCCTGAGTGGCGAGTTGGGCGGCGCTGCTGGCGTGCTCCTCGGTTTCACCGGCATTGCTGGAAACATGGGTGATCGAAACAGTCAGCTCCTCCATGGCCGCAGCCATCGTTTGCGTGGCGTCGGTCTGGGCCGCAGCCGCTTCGGCGACGCGGGCCGAGGTGTCGGAAATTTCCTGGGCGGCGCTGGCCACCTGGGCCGCATTTTGGGTGATGTTGGCCATCATCTTCCGCAGCGCCCCGACCAGCTGGTTGAGTTCGCTGAGCAGGCTGCCCGGCAAGGTGTGGTCGATTGAAACGGTCAGGTCGCCGGCCGCGACCTTGCTCATCGTTGCGACTGCCAACGCTGGTTCGCCGCCAATTTGGGCGAGCAGCGAACGCGCCACCCACCAGGTGATGCCGCCGACGAGAGCGAGAATCAGGCAGATGACGATGCCGGCGTTGCGTAGCTGCTGATAGAACAGGGTATCGAGATCGTCGATGTATAGCCCCGTGCCGACGACCCAGTCCCAGGGCGCAAAGTGTTCGACGCGCTGTAACTTGGGTACCAGGGCTTCGCTGCCGGGCTTGGCGGTTTGCGTTTCGGTGAAGCCGGTCTTGTCGAGCGCCGTCTTGACCAGGTCGCGGACCGTGTAGTTGCCTTGCTTGTCCTGGCGGTCCCAATGGCTTTTGCCGACATATTCCGGGCGGATCGGGTGCATCACGCCCATGCCCTTGCTGTCGTAGATGTAGAAATATTCCGGTCCGAGGTAGCGCATGCCGCGCAGCGCCGAGATCGCATGCCTGCGCGCCTCCTCGCGGCTGAGTTCCCCCTTGGCTTCCTGTTCCTGAAAGGCGCTGATCGTGCTCATGGCGATATCGACGGCGGCCTTCAGGGTGGCTTTGCGATCCTCCAGCAATTGGGCGCGCAGGTGCATGACCTGGAAGGCGCCGAGCAGGATAAGGCCGAGCAGCGCGACAAGTACCGAGAGGGTCAGTCGCCCCTTCATGCTGGTGAAACTGAAAATGCCCATGGTTTGTCTCCGAAGTTTTTTCGTTTCAGGCGGTTTTGTCTTTTTTTGTCGCCAGATTATGACGGGGTGGCGCGCTTGTCCAGAGGAATTCGGCTTGTCGCCACACGGCATTCACGGGGAGATCGCGAGTCGGTGTTGAAGCGACGATTTCTGAAGAAAAACAGGCATCAATGCCCATGCCTTCTCCCTTTGCCAGCCCCGCTCCGCCGCCTTCGGCCAGTCCAGTCACGGCCCGGATGCAGCCCGCGGGCGGCGTTTGTCTGGAGGGGCGAATATAATTCGCCCCCATGTCCGCTAATCCTCGCAAGCCCACGTCGCGCGACGACGTTTTACTGACTGCCGATCTCAAGCGCCTGCGCGGCCTGCAGCGTGAACTGCTGCGGTGCACGGGCGAAAAGAAGCAAAAACTGCAGGCCGATCTGGGCGCTCTGCTGGCTGCTTCGCAGGCGGCTGTCGCTGCTCGCCGCGGCAAATTGCCCAAGCCGGAATTCCAGCCGGAGCTGCCGGTCAATGAAAAGCGGGCTGACATCGCCGAGCTGATCGCCAATAACCAGGTGGTGATCGTCTGCGGCGAAACCGGCTCGGGCAAGACGACGCAGTTGCCGAAGATCTGTCTCGATCTGGGTATCGGCGCCCGCGGCCTGATCGGCCACACGCAGCCGCGCCGGCTGGCCGCTCGCTCGGTGGCGACGCGTCTGGCGCAGGAGTTGAAGACGCAGGTGGGCGCCGGGGTCGGCGTGAAAATCCGCTTCCACGACAAGTCCACCGCGGACTCGTGGGTCAAGCTGATGACCGACGGCATCCTGCTCGCCGAGTCGCAGTCCGATCCCTACCTGAACGCCTACGAGGCGATCATCATCGACGAGGCGCACGAGCGCAGCCTGAACATCGATTTCCTGCTCGGCTACCTGAAGCAGTTGCTGCCCAAGCGGCCGGACCTGAAGCTGATCATTACCTCGGCGACCATCGACGCCGAGCGCTTCGCCCAACATTTCAGCAGCAACGGCAAGCCGGCGCCGGTGATCGAGGTGTCGGGCCGGCTCTATCCGGTCGAAGTTCGCTACCGGCCGGTCGAGGATATCGACAAGAAGGACGACGAGCGCGATCTCTACGACGCCATCGTCGATGCCGCCGACGAGCTGGCCCGCCTGGGGCCGGGCGATATCCTGGTCTTCCTGCCCGGTGAACGGGAAATCCGCGAGGCTGCGGAGGCCCTGCGCAAGCACGCGCTGGCCCGGCCAGGCATGAGCAGCGCGCATGCGCCGGAAATTCTGCCGCTCTTCTCGCGCCTGTCGGCGGGCGAGCAGGATCGCATCTTCAAACCCTCCGGCGGCCAGCGGCGCATCGTGCTGGCCACCAATGTGGCGGAAACTTCGCTCACTGTGCCGGGCATCCGCTATGTGATCGATACCGGGCTGGCGCGGGTCAAGCGCTACTCCTACCGCAACAAGGTCGAACAGCTGCAGGTCGAGCCGATTTCGCAGGCGGCGGCGCGGCAGCGGGCCGGTCGTTGCGGCCGCGTGGCGTCCGGCGTCTGCGTGCGCCTTTACGACGAAGCCGATTTCAACGCCCGCCCGCCGTTCACCGATCCTGAAATCCTGCGCTCCTCGCTGGCTGGCGTCATCCTGCGCATGAAGTCGCTGCGCCTGACCGATGTCGAGAGCTTTCCCTTCATCGAGCCGCCGCCGAGCAAGGCGATCAGCGACGGCTACGCGCTGTTGCAGGAACTGGGCGCGCTGGATGACGAGGAGGGCCGGGGAGCCAAGCTGACCAAGGTCGGTGAGGCGCTGGCCAAGCTGCCGCTCGATCCGCGTATCGGTCGCATGCTGGTCGCAGCGCGCGATCTGGGTTGCCTGAAGGAAGTGCTGGTCATCGCCGCCGGGCTATCGACGCAGGACCCGCGCGAGCGGCCACAGGAGCGCCAGCAGGCGGCGGACGAGAAGCACAAGCAGTTCGCCGACGAGAAGTCCGAGTTCATGAGCTGGGTGAAACTGTGGGCCTGGTTCAAGGCTGCGGTGGACGGCAAGAAATCGAACAAATCGCTGATCGATACCTGCCACGCCCATTTTCTGTCCTACCTGCGCCTGCGCGAATGGCGCGAGGTGCACGGGCAGTTGCATGCCATGGTCACCGAGCTGGGCTGGAAGGAAAACGAGATTCCCGGCACTTACGACGCCATCCACATGGCGCTGCTGTCCGGCCTGTTGGGCAACATCGGCTGCAAGTCGGACGAGTCCGGTTACTACCTCGGCGCGCGCGGCATCCGCTACCTGATCCATCCCTCGTCGCCGCTGCAGAAGAAGGCAGGCAAGTGGATCATGGCGGCCGAGATCACCGAGACGACGCGCCTGTTTGGCCGCTGCGTGGCCCGCATCGAGTCGGACTGGATCGAGAAAGTGGGCGCTCACCTTATCAAGCGCCAGTATTTCGATGCGCATTGGGAAAAGAAGGCGATGCAGGTTGCCGCCTGGGAGCGCACGACGCTCTACGGCGTGGTGATCAACCCCAAGCGACGCATCCATTACGGGCCGATGGCGCCGGCCGAAGCACGCGAGATTTTCATCCGCCAGGGCTTGGTCGGCGAGGAGATCGAAGAATCCTTTGCCAAGCGCTGGCCTTTCTTCCAGCACAACCAGAAGCAGATTCGCGACATCGAGAAGATCGAGCACAAGCAGCGCCGGCAGGACGTGCTGGTCGACGACGAACTGATCTTCGCCTTCTACGATCACCTGATCCCGGAAGGCATTCACAACGGGGCGACCTTCGACCACTGGCGCAAGACGGCGGAGCAGGAGAATCCCAAGCTGCTCTTCCTGGCCAAGGATGACCTGATGCGCCACTCGGCAGCGGGCGTGACGACCGAGGCCTTCCCGCATACGATCAAGGTTGGCGGGGTGGAGTATGCGCTCACTTATCACTTCGAGCCCGGTTCGCCACGCGATGGCGTGACGCTGACCCTGCCGCTGGCGCAGCTCAACCAGATTCCGGTGCTGCGCATGGAGTGGCTGGTGCCGGGTCTGTTGAAGGAAAAACTGGTCCAGCTGATCAAGACGCTGCCGCAGAAAATCCGCGCCAAGCTGGTGCCGGTGCCGGAGTTCGTCGACGAGTTCATTGCCGCCACAGCAGGGAACGACAAGAAGATGAACCAGGGGCTGATCCCGCCGCTGATCGATTTCATCCTCGAAGCGCGCGGCCTCAACGCCCGCGGCTGGGCAGTGACGCCGGACGCCTTCCGCCCGGATGCGCTGCCGCCGCATTTCTCGATGAACTACAAGCTGATCGACGAGCATGGTCGTCAGCTCGACATGAACCGCAGTCTGGTTGCGCTGCGCGGCGAGTGGGGCAAGGAAGCGAAGGAGGAATTCGCCGAACTGCACGAAACGCCGTCCGAATACACCCAACTGACAGACTGGACCTTCGGCGAGCTCCCCGAACTGATGGAAGTGCCGGTCGGCAAACAGACGGTGATCGGCTACCCAGCGCTGGTCGACGATGGCGAAACGGTCAGCCTGAAGGTCTTCGATTCGGCCGAGGAAGCAGCCGAGACGCATCGCCGGGGCCTGGCCCGCCTGTTCATGCTGCAGTTCAGGGAGCAGGTGAAGTATTTCGACAAGAACGTGCCGGGCATCACGCAAATGGGCATGCAGTACATGGCGCTGGGCACGACCGATGAATTGAAGCGGCAGATCGTCGATCTGACTTTCGAACGCGCCTGCCTGACCGAGCCGCTGCCGACCACGCCGGAAGCCTTCAAGGCGCGCTGTGGCGAAGCCAAGGCGCGGCTCGGCTTGATCATGCAGGAGGTTTGTCGCATGGTCGGCACGGTGCTGAGCGAGTGGCAGGCGGTCAGCAAGAAGCTGCCGGCTTTCAAGGCGCAGGCCGCGGTGGTGGCCGATATCGAGGCACAACTGAAACGCCTGCTGGGCAAGAATTTCGTGGTCGATACGCCCTTCGAGCGCTTGCAGCATTACCCTCGCTACCTGAAGGCGATCGGTGTGCGCCTCGACAAGCTGAAGGCCAACCCGGCGCGCGATGCCCAATTGATGGCCGAATACGGGCCGCTGTGGACCAACTACGAACGCCGGGCCATCCAGTTGGCCAAGCTGGGGGCGGTCGATCCGCAGATCGAGCAGTTCCGCTGGCTACTGGAGGAGCTGCGCGTCGGCCTCTATGCGCAGGAGTTGCGCACGCCGGTGCCGGTATCGACCAAGCGACTGCAGAAACAATGGGAGGGCATCAAGAATGGGTGATGTGATGTTGGCGCTGGCGCGCACTTTCGCCAGCCTGCGCAGCGGCAAGGCCTGGCTCTACGTACTGACGCCGGCCCTCGTCTCGCTGCTGTTTGCCATCGGCCTGGCCGTCGGCGCACTTGGCTGGCTGGTGCAGCAGATGATGGACTATCCGCCGATGACCCTGCTCGTCGCCTGGGGGCTGGTCTGGCTGGCCCATATCCTGGCCTATCTGGGTGGCTGGATGGCGATCTTCGCGCTGTCCTACCTGATTGCCTCCTTGATCGCCGCCATCGTCATCATGCCCCTGATGCTGAAACATCTGTCAGAAGGCGAGTACCGCGATGTGGCGCCGATGGGCAAGGACAGTTTTGTCGCTGCTGCGGTGAACAGCGGTTTTGCGGCAATTTTGTTCGTCCTCGGTTGGCTGCTGACCATTCCGCTGTGGCTGATTCCCGGCTTTTCGCTGCTGATTCCGTTGCTGTTGATGGGCTGGCTGAACCGTCGCACCTTCGCCTACGACGCACTGTCGATGCATGCGACGGCGGCGGAGTGGCAGGCCTTGCGCCGCGAGCACAAGACGCCGCTGTTCATGCTTGGCCTGACCATGGCGCTGCTCGCCCATCTGCCCTTGATCGGTCTGCTGGTGCCCGCCCTGGCGGCGCTATCATTCGTCCATTACGGGCTGGAAGCCCTGCGCCGCTCGCGTGGCGGCGCCCTGGTCACCCTCGAAGGAGAACGTCTATGAGTCGTACCTTTGGCGCCATCATCATCGGCGACGAAATCCTCTCCGGCAAACGTCAGGACAAACACTTCGCCAGGATCGCCGAACTGCTCGGCGCACGCGGCCTGCGCCTGTCGTGGGTCGAGTATCTGGGCGACGATCGTCAGCGCCTGGCCGAGACCTTCAAGCGCACGATGGCGGCCGGTGACGTGGTGTTTTCCTGCGGCGGCATCGGCAACACGCCGGACGATCACACGCGACAGGCGGTGGCTGCTGCGCTCGGCGTTGGACTGGAACTGCATCCGGCAGGCTTCGATGAGCTGAAGGTCCGCTTTGCCGGCGAGGAGATTACGGAACAGCGCAAGCAACTGGTGACTTTCCCGGCTGGCGTGCGGATCGTGCCCAACCCGTTCAACCGCATTCCCGGCTTCATGGCCAATGAGCATTACTTCGTGCCCGGCTTCCCGCAAATGGCCCACCCGATGATCGAATGGGCGCTCGACGCCTTCTACAAGGCTGAATTCAAACCGGTGGCCGGCACCGTGGAAAAAGCCTTCCTGCTTACCGGGCCGACCGCTTACGAAAGTGCCCTGCTGGATTTGATGGAGCGTATCGTCGCCGATTATCCGACCCTGCGCCTGTTCTCGCTGCCCTCGCTGGTCGGCAAGGAGCGCAAGCATCTGGAACTGGGCGTCGAAGGCGCGCCGGCATTGGTAGACAAGGCGATGGAAGAAATCCGCAGCGAAGTGGAGAAGCGCGGCATCACCTGGATGTGGCGGCCGTGAAGCCGGCGCAGCATCCGACCGCCTTGCGCACCCAGGCCTTGCTCGCCGAGGCCGGGCTGGTCGTGCAGGTCGTCGAGTTCGAGCAGTCGACGCGAACCAGCGCCGAGGCGGCGGAAGCCGTGGGGTGTTCGGTGGCTGAAATCGCCAAGTCGGTCGTCTTCCGCAACAAGACAGCCGGTGGCGCGGTCGTCGTGGTAGCCAGTGGCGCCAATCGGGTCGATGAGGCCAGGGTGGCGGCATTATTGGGCGTCAAGCTCGGGCGGGCTGACGCCGACTTCGTTCGCGAGTCGACCGGCTATGTCATCGGCGGCGTCGCGCCACTCGGGCATGCCAATCCGGTGACGCTGGTGCTCGATCAGGATTTGCAGCGCTTTGCGCGTATCTGGGCGGCGGCAGGCACGCCGTTTTCGGTTTTCCCGCTGACGCCGAATGAATTACAGCGCCTGACGAATGGCTCATGGAGCGAGGTGCGCCTCGACTGAGCCTCCCTTCAGGCAATAAAAAACCCGCGAATCAATCGCGGGTTTTTTATTTGGGGCGAGGCCTGGATTACTTGGTGGCCTTCTTGGCCGCAGCAGCCGTTGCGCTCTTGGCCGGGGCGGCAACCTTGCCGGCTGCCTGCAGGTTGGCTTCGGCGATATCGGACAGTTGCTTGGCCATCGAGGTCATCTGGTCGAAAGCCTTGTTCGAGGCGCTCAGCATCGACTGCATGGTGGCCGCGAAGACATCGCCGCCAACCGGAGCGGCCGATTTGGCCTTTTCGACGGCGGAAGTGGCGCTCTTGGTGAAGCTGCTGTACTGCGACTCCATCACCGAGGTCACTTCCTTCTGCATTTCGGAAACCAGATCATAGACGCTGCGGGAGTATTCCATCAGCTTGTCGACGTTCGGCTTGGCCAGTTCGCTGTTCAGCTTGGCGACGGTGTTGGCATCCTTGGCCGACAGCAGTTGCTGGGCATTGGCCACGGTGCTGTTGAAGAATTCGCGAGAAGCGGCCATGTTCAGGGCAGTCAACTGCTCGACGCCGTTAAAGGCGGTGCGCAGCAGGGCCATCATCACTTCGGCGTTGGCTTTCTGGGCTGCAGCCAGTTGTTCCATATTCGGATTGCTCATCATCGTCTCCAGTCGGTGTGTGGTTTGAATCAAAACAAAACCCCCGCCGGGGCGGGGGCGTCAGGTACAACGAATTACTTCTTCTTGGAAGCGGCAGCCGTGGCGCCAACAGCCTTGACGGTGGCGCTGGTGGCGGCGGCGACGTTGGCTTCGGCGATTTCGGCAACTTGCTTGGCAGCCTTGTTCATGTTATCGAAAGCGGAGTTGGCTGCAGCGATGGCGCTCTTGACGGCGGCGACGGCGACGTCGGAACCGGCCGGAGCGGACTTGGCAGCCTTGTCGAGCAGGCCGGCAACGGTCTTCTGGAAGTCGCCGAACTGGGCTTCAACCATCTTGGACAGCTCTTCCTGGGTCTGGGCGGAGATTTCGTAAACGCTGCGGGAGTAGGCAACGGCCTTCTCGACGTTCGGCTGGGCCAGCGAAGCCTGGATGGACAGGGCTTCCTGCGGATCCTTGGCACCCATCAGGGCCTTGGCGCCGGCGACGGAATCTTCCATGACCGAACGGGCGGTGTTCAGGTTCAGGGCAGCGATGCGCTCGGCCGAAGCCAGCGCGGTGTTGGCCAGGGAGAGCAGGGAATCAACGGTGGCCTTGTTGGCGGCAGCGAATTGCTCGGGGGTGGTGAACATGGGTCATCTCCTAAATAAAACGGTCATGCGAAACAGTGATTACTTAGCAGCGCGATGTAATTTTGAAGCAATGCTGCACTGCACCATGCGTCTAATTATAGAAGTGATTGTGGCATTGTCAACAATATTTTTGTGCGGTGCACAAAAATATTGTTGCCTTTTAAAAACAGCGTGTTGTGTTCTCTGTTGGCTACTGAAAAAGCGCCTGTCAGCCTTGGTTTTGCCCTATTGCGAGGCTGGCAGGTTGAGTCCGCTGGCCCCTTTAAGTTCCAGCTGTTCGCCGCGGGTTTTCGGTTGGCCGGGCTCGCTGTCCTTGTTGCGTGGTTGGATAACGGCACGGACGCGAGGTTGAACGCCCTTGGCATCGCGCGATTCGCCAGCGGTGACCAGGTACTTTTCATTGACTGCGTCGTACCAGATGTAATCGCCCTTGACCTGGTCTTCGCCACTCTTTACGAAAGCGCGATGGAACAGCTCGGCGATTTCGCTGTTGCTGTTGTACTCGATGCGTTCGGCTTCACCTTCCATGTACTCGTCCTTGCCTTCGCGCTTCTGGCGAAAGCGGGCAAGCCCGCCCTTGCCGCTGAAGGCAACGCCTTTCTGGAAACCATACTGATCTTCGGTGATGACGATGCGGTCGGCCTTGAGCATCATGGTGCCCTTGGTAATCACCACGTCGCCTTCGAGTATCTGAATTTTCTTGGCGTCATCGATGGTGACGCGGTTGGCTTCGAGCAGCATGGGCTTGTCGCGGTCGGCGCGTTCAGCCAAGGCGGGCAGGCTGACCAGCAGGGCAAGCGCGAGCGGAGCGAGGCGATGATTCATGGCTGTGCTTTCGGACGAAGATATTGACCGCGTACCTGGGACTGCAGGATCACGGTCGATGTGTTCTGATCGAGATAGGCGCCAACACCGGTCACCCAGGAATTTCCCTGGGTGATCTCGACTGGACTGTTGGTGAAGGCAAAGCCCGCATCGGGCTGGGCCGTGAGGTCGGGCATGCGTGCGACCATCTCGGGACGGTCGCCGGTGGCAGCGCGAGTGGCGACGACCTTGTCCCAGAGATAAATGGTCTCACCCTTGGCGGTGACCTTGGCGTTATTGGCGGTCAGCGTGATTTCCGGGGCATTCGGGCGGTAGGCGATCAGTGTCGGCGAGGACAGCAGCGAAGAGTCGTCGTCGGGGTAGTGCACCATCATCGGCCCGGTCAGGCGATATTTGACGTGCCCGGTTTCATCGAAACGACGAGCGACGAAATTCTCGGCCATGGCATCCGGGTCGTGACGCAGCTTGCCGTCGTGCCGGGTCTCTTCCAGATTGACCGATTTTTGCAGCCAGAAGGTCAGCGCAGTCAGCAGGCTGAGCAGGACGAGCGGGAAGAGTTGGCTGGGCCAGTGCTTCATCATGTCGAGAGGGGTAAAACAAATCCGCCGTCGAGCGTGTCTTGCGCGAGCAGCAGGTTTTCGCAGGTTGCGCGGGTCATGGTGTCCATTAAATGACCTTGGCCGTGAAAAGATCGTGCATGTTCAGGGCACCGATCAGTCGCTGTTCGGCATCCGCCACCAACAGGGCGTTGATGCGAAGGCGCTCCATCATCTCGACGGCTTCGACAGCCAGGCGATCCGGAGCGATGGTGTACGGCTGCGAGCGCATGAAACCGTCGATGGTGCCTTGTTGCAGATCGATACGTTTTTCGAAGGCGCGACGCAAGTCGCCGTCCGTGAAGATGCCGACAGCCTTGCCTTGTTCGTCAACGACGGCAACCAGTCCAAGACCACCGCGCGACATGGCTACGATGGCGTCGGTGATGCCGGTGCTCGGGGTGACGGAGGGCACTTGCTCGCCCTGGCGCATGACATCGCGCACATGGGTCAGCAGGCGGCGACCGAGCGATCCGCCGGGGTGCGAACGGGCAAAGTCCTCCGGGCCAAAACCGCGGGCATCGAGCAGGGCAACGGCCAGTGCATCGCCCAGTGCCAGTGCGGCGGTCGTGCTGGCCGTGGGCGCCAGGTTGTGCGGGCAGGCTTCCTGGGCAACCCCCGCGTCCAGATGTACGTCGGCTTCGCGGGCGAGCGTGGAGCCCGGGGCGCCGGTCATGGAGATCAGGCGGGCACCCTGTCGCTTGATGGCCGGGACGATGCGCAGGAGCTCTTCCGATTCGCCGGAATTCGACAGGGCGAGCAGCACGTCGTCGCGGGTGATCATGCCGAGGTCGCCGTGACTGGCCTCGGCCGGATGGACGAAATAGGCCGGGGTGCCGGTACTGGCCATGGTCGCTGCAATCTTGCGGGCGACGTGGCCGGATTTGCCCATGCCGCTGACGATCAGGCGGCCGTGGCTGTTCAGGATCAGGCCGACGGCGCGAGCGAAATCGCCGTCGATCCGGTCTTTCAAGGCGCTGACGGCGGCGGCTTCAATGTCCAGGGTCTGGCGACCCAGTTCCAGAGCGCGTTCCGGCGAAAAGCTGACGGAGGTTGGGCTTGGGTTCATGGGGAGGCTGAGGTTATGATGGGCGAAGTATACCCGACTTCGTGTGACGGCCTTTGAGCGCACTTTCCCTCGTTTTGCTTTTGCTGGGCGCCTCGGTACTCGCCGTGGTCGTCTTCCGTCGTTTCAACCTGCCGCCCGTGCTCGGCTATCTGCTGGTCGGCAGCATCATCGGGCCGCATGCGCTGAACCTGATGCACGACGTCCATCGTGCCGAATACCTGGCGGAATTCGGCGTCGTCTTCCTGATGTTCTCCATCGGGCTGGAATTCTCCCTGCCCAAACTGTATGCGATGAAACGCATCGTGTTCGGTCTGGGTTTGCTGCAGGTGGCGATTACGCTGGCCCTGGTGGCGGGGCTGGTCATGCTGTTTGGCGTTGGCTGGCAACTGGGTATCGCCTTGGGCGGTGTATTCGCGATGTCTTCCACCGCGGTGCTGACCAAGCTGCTCGCCGAGCGTCTGCAGCTCGATTCCTCCCACGGTCGGGAAATTCTCGGGGTTTTGCTGTTCCAGGATCTGGCGGTGGTGCCCTTGCTGGTCGTGATCCCGTCGCTGACCCAGCCGCCGGAGAAGCTGGCGATGCTGCTCGGGGTGGCGATGCTGAAGGCAATCGTCGTGCTTGCCGTGATCCTGGTGTTTGGCCAGCGTCTGATGCGTAAATGGTTCCATTTCGTCGCTCGGGCCAAGTCGTCGGAAGTGTTCGTTCTCAACGTTCTGCTGATCACCCTGAGCCTGGCGACGCTGACCGAACTGGCCGGGTTGTCCCTGGCCCTCGGCGCTTTTGTCGCCGGCATGCTGATTTCGGAAACCGAATATCGCCTGCAGGTGGAGGAGGACATCAAGCCCTTCCGCGATGTCTTGATGGGGCTGTTTTTCGTCACCATCGGCGTCAAGCTCGATCTTCACATTCTGCTCGGGCTGTGGTGGCAAATCCTGCTGGCTCTGGCTGGCTTGCTGCTCATCAAAAGCCTGGTGGTTGGTGTGCTTTCCTGGCGTCTGGGCGCGACGCCGGGCAATGCGATCCGCTCGGCTCTCTGGCTGTGTGCAGGCGGCGAATTCGGTTTCGTGCTGTTGGGCGAGGTCGCGCGCCTGCCGCGCGAAATTCACCAGATCGCCTTGACCGTACTGGTCCTGTCGATGTTGCTGGCTCCCTTCGTCGTGCATTACAGCGAACGCATCGTCGTCCGTTTTGTGGCCAGTGAATGGCTGATGCGGTCCATGCAGTTGACCCAGATTGCCGCGCAATCGATGGGGACCGAAAAGCACGCCATTCTCTGCGGCTTCGGCCGTAGCGGTCAGTATCTGTCGCGTTTTCTGGGGCAGGAGGGTGTCAACTACATTGCCCTGGATCTCGATCCGGATCGGGTGCGCGAGGCCGCTGCCGGTGGTGAGAGCGTGGTGTTCGGCGACGCCGGGCGCAAGGAGGCGCTGATCGCAGCGGGTTTGATGCGGGCATCGGTCCTGATCATCACGATTGCCGATACCGCGCTGGCCGAAAAGGTCCTGCACCATGCCCAGGAAATGCGACCCGATCTGCCGGTCGTTGTCCGTACTTTCGACGAACGGGACATGGAGCGTCTAACCAGGGCGGGGGCCGCCGAAGTCGTACCCGAAGCGCTGGAGGCCAGCCTGATGCTGGCTTCGCATGCGCTGGTGCTGCTTGGGGTGCCGATCAACCGCGTGCTGAAGCGTGTGCGCCAGACCCGGGCCAAGCGCTACAGCCTGTTGCGCGGCTTCTACCGCGGGCAAACCGACCGCGAGCGGGATGAGGATGAGGAACACCACCTGCCGCGCCTGCATTCAATTTTGCTCGTGGCGGGCGCTGCCGGGGTGGGTAAGACCCTGGACGAATTGAACCTAGAAGCACTGGCCTGCGAAGTTAGCGCCATCCGTCGTCGGGGAATTCGTGCGCTGGAGCCCGAGCCGGAAACCCGTTTGCAGGAAGGCGACGTCGTCGTGGTTCTGGGCGAGCCGGAAGCGGTGATGGCCGCTGAGCAACGCTTGTTGCAGAAATGAGAAAGCCCGCCGAGGCGGGCTTTCTTAGTTAGATTCGGACTACAGCGTCTTGCAGACGGTATACAGAGTTACGCCGTCTTCAGTATAGGCTGCAGAACCGGCTCGGGACGGGTTGTCCCCGCCTGTTGCAGCGACATTGCCTGTTTGTTTGTAACCCCGAACAATCCCCGATGTGGCTTTGCCGTCATCGAACTGGGAGTCAATGGCAATTGCTATTTTTCCTGGAAGATTGGAAGTGCAGACGACGAGTCCGGCAAGTTCAACGCTGGACGTTGCGCCAGTGTTTGTTTGGACTCCCAAAATACCACCTGCCGCGTTATTCGGTTGGTCTTTGGTTGAAGTGTCTCCACCGACGAATCCCGAAAGGCGTAAATGTTGCCAAAACTCCCGCGATTCTCCTGTGGTGGCATTGAAATCCCCCTCTACTTGACCGTTCCCATTCCCCTCGGTTGCCTCGGGGCTGGTCCAGCGGTTTTTGGCGCCGTTATCGTCTCCCGGAAAGCGCTTGTATCGATCCTGGTACCCGTAAATCGCCGCAGTAATCCCGGTCAGGTCGTTGGCGACGTTCTTGATCTTGGCTTGGGTGATCAGTTCCTGCCCCTTGAGGACACCGCCCAGCAGCAGCCCGATAATGACCAGCACGATGGCGATTTCGACGAGGGTGAAGCCTTTTTGATGGCTTTTCATGGCATGCTCCGTATTGAGTTGTGCTGCGCTAATTGCAAAAAATGTGCCCAATGCATTTTGTGTGTTTTTTGATGTTTTCGGATGGTTTTCCTATCTCCGGTGTCAATATCTGAACGGATTGGTTGAAATATGAACACCGGCTGGAGGATTGGTTTCGGCGATCGTCTGACCAGGCATCCCCATCTCTTGCTGGCTGGGCACCTGCTGGCTTTGCATGCACTGGCCTTCGGTGGCTGGCATGGCCATGCGCTGCGCTTGTTCTGGGTAGTGGCGATCGGCTTGTTCTTGTTGTGGCAGCCTTTCGTCGCTGGCGAGCGCCGGATCAGCCTGGGGCAGGGTAGCCTGTTGTTCGGCGCCGTCCTGTTGTCGACGCTGTTCCTCAATCCCTGGCTGTTGTTGATCTGGTGCGGTGCGCTGGGGGCGGCGATCGGCGGCCGGGTATTGTGGACGGAGCGACGGGGGGAGCGTTCGGGCTACCTGTTGGCTTTTGGCTTCCTGATTACGGTGATCGTGCTTGGGGTGGTGCCGGAAATATCGGCAGCAGTATCGACCGAGCCCTTGCCGCGCGAACTTTTTGCCCGTTGGCTGCCCTGGCTGTTGCCGTCGCTGGTGCTGTTTCCGGCGCAGGCGCCGAGTCGTCGCGCCGGCGATGCCTTCGATCTGTTTTATGGTGTGCTCGTCTTCCTGGTGCTTTCGGTCTTCGTGCTGGGGGCGCTGGCCTACATGCTGGTGGGCGCTGTCGGCTACATCAGGGCGTTGATCCATACCTCGCTGGCGCTGGCCGGCGCCTTGCTCGTCGTGGCCTGGGCGTGGAATCCGCGCGGCGGGTTTTCGGGCATCGGTTCGGCGCTGTCGCGTTACCTGTTGAGCGTCGGGATGCCGGTCGAGCAATGGCTGGTGCAGTTGGCGGAGGATCGCGTACGGGAACACGAACCGCGCCGTTTCCTCAATCTGGTCAGTCAGCGCCTGTTGTCCATTCCCTGGGTGCTGGGCTCGTCTTGGGAAAAACGCAATGAGGGCGATGGCGCATCCTTCGGCGAGCGAACGCCTTACCACCACGCTTGCGAGACGGAAGGCGTGGCCTTGTTGGTCTTTTTCCGACATCCGCCGTCGCCGGCCATGCGCTGGCATCTGGAGTGGTTGTTGCGTCTGGCTCTCGAGTTTTACCTGGTCAAACGCCAAGCCTATGAATTACAGCGACTGAACTATCAGCGGGCGGTGTATGAGACCGGAGCGCGCGTGACGCACGACGTCAAGAACCTGCTCCAGTCGCTGCAGGTGCTTTGCTACGCAGCAGCCCAGCCCGCCGATCAGGCCGAATTGAATGGCTTGTTGCGCCGTCAGTTGCCGCAGATTGCCGATCGCCTCAAGGCGACACTCGACAAGCTGCAGGCGCCGAGCCTCGATGTCCCGGAGTGGGTCGATGCGACGGCCTGGTGGGCTGGCGTGCGTGAGCGCTACGGGCAGGCAGATCTGCTCTGGGAAGGTGAGGCTGATTGCGGGAAGCGGTTACCCGGTGCATTGTTCGACAGCGTTGCCGAAAATCTCGTACAGAACGCGCTGAGCAAGCGCCAGCGCAATCCCTCGCTGGAAATACGCGTGGCTTTCGTGAACGGCGTGCTGCGGATACGTGACGACGGTGAGTGCATTCCTCCGGATCTGGCTGCGCTGCTGCTCAGCGAACCGGTACCGTCGGCAGATGGTTTGGGAATCGGACTGTTCCACGCGGCCCGCCAGGCGGAGGCGGCGGGTTACCGCCTGGAACTGAGCGTCAACGAACCGG
>JAYRUZ010000019.1:0-16584 GCA_041918795.1 Azonexus sp.
GCTCAAACCATCACTCGTCGCCTGACCCAGGCCGATCTCGCCAAGCTCTACGCTGCCGGCGAGAAGGTCGTCATGTTCACTGCCTACGACGCCAGCTTCGCCCGTCTGCTCGACGGCGCCGGTGTCGAATCGCTGCTGATCGGCGACTCGCTGGGCAACGTCATCCAGGGCCACGACACGACCCTGCCGGTCACCGTGGCCGACATCGCCTATCACACTGCTTGCGTGAAGCGCGGCTCGGACCGTGCCTTCGTCATCGCCGACATGCCCTTCGGCAGCTATCAGGAATCGCCGGAACAGGCTTTCCGCAACGCCGTGACGTTGATGGCGGCCGGCGCCCAGATGGTCAAGCTCGAAGGCGGGGCCGAAATGGCAGCCACCGTACGCTTCCTGGTCAGCCGCGGTATTCCGGTCTGTGGCCACGTCGGCCTGACGCCGCAATCGGTGCATGTGCTGGGCGGCTACAAGGTCCAGGGCAAGGGCGATGCCGCTGCGCAGCGCCTGAAGGACGATGCGCAGGCCCTGCAGGATGCCGGCGCGACAATGATCGTGCTGGAAGCCATTCCGGCTGTGCTGGCCGCCGAGGTCACGGCGCAACTGAAGATCATCACCATCGGTATCGGCGCCGGCAAGGATTGCTCCGGCCAGGTCATGGTGCTGCACGACGCCTTCGACATCCCGCCGGGCAAGAAGGCCAAGTTCGTCAAGAATTTCATGGAAGGTGCATCGTCCATTCACGACGCCGCCTGCCGTGCCGTTGCCGCCGTCAAGGACGGCAGCTATCCGGGTCCGGAACACACGTATTCGGCCTGATCCTGAAGCGCCGGGCGTCAGACCCGGCCTTCTCCCGACGAGAGAACCCCGAGTCATGCATATCCATTCCGCCATCGCCGACTTGCGCGCGGCCTTGAAGCATCGTGGCCGCGTCGTTTTCGTGCCGACCATGGGCAACCTGCACGCCGGCCACATCAGCCTGATGCAACAGGCGCGGGCCCACGGCGACACCGTGGTCGCCTCGATCTTCGTCAATCGGCTGCAGTTCGGCCCGAACGAGGATTTCGACAAATACCCGCGCACCTTCCAGGCCGATTGCGACAAGCTCGAAGCGGCCGGCGTCGACCTGCTGTTCGCGCCGACCGAGGCCGATCTCTACCCCGAGCCGCAGGAGTACTTCATCGAGCCGCCGGGCATCCAGAACGTGCTCGACGGCGAATTCCGCCCCGGCCACTTCCGCGGCGTCGCCACCGTCGTCACCAAGCTGTTCAACTGCGTGCAGCCCGACGCGGCCCTGTTCGGCAAAAAGGACTACCAGCAGTTGATGGTCATCCGCAACATGACCCGCCAGCTTGCCCTGCCGATCGACATCGTCGGCGGCGAAACCGTGCGCGCCGAGGATGGCCTGGCCCTCTCGTCGCGCAACGGCTACCTCAGCGAAGCCGAGCGCGCCGAAGCGCCGCGCCTGTATCGTCTGCTCAACGAGATGCGCAATGCCATCCGCGGCGGCGAGACCGACTATGCCGGGCTGGAAAAAAACACTGTCGATCAACTGGCTGCCGCCGGCTGGAAAACCGATTATGTTGCAGTGCGGCAACAGTCCGACCTGTCTATCCCGAAAGGCGTAGATGCCCCGCTGGTGGTGCTTGCGGCGAGCCGACTGGGAGCGACCCGGCTGATTGATAATATTGAAATTTAGCCGCGCAAAAATATCCATAATTATCCCCGTTGACAGCAAGACTATTGCCGTTACAATGCGCTTCCCCCAACTTTCTGGATGAGTGAAACCATGCAGAGAACAATGTTGAAATCCAAGCTGCACCGCGTGACGACGACTCACGCCGACCTGCATTACGAAGGTTCCTGCGCCATCGACGAGGATCTGCTCGACGCTGCCGACATCAAGGAATACGAGCAGATCGACATCTGGAACGTCAACAATGGCGAGCGTTTCACCACCTACGCCATCCGTGCCGAACGTGGGTCGGGCGTCATCTCGGTGAACGGCTCCGCCGCCCGCCGTGCCGCCCCCGGCGACATCCTGATCATCGCCACCTTCGCGGTCTACAACGAAGTCGAACTGGCCAAGCACGAGCCCAGCCTGATCTACGTCGATTCGCAGAACCGCATCGTCCGCAAGGGCCACAAGATTCCGGTGCAAGCCGCCGCCTGATTCCGTCCCGGCCCGATCGCCTCGGGCACGCAATGACTGGAGCACGATAGCCATTCGATCTAGAATGGCTATTTTTTTGTCATATGCCGGCGCTTAACGTCTGCCGGCAAACATTCCAGTCCATGAAAAAATACCGTTTCCTGCCGTTTTTCCTGCTTGCCTTCGCCTCAACGCTACAGGCAGCCAACCAGCCCAGCATTCATGTCGCGCCCTCCGTGCCTTACGCCAATCCACAAGCCCGCGGCTGGCAGAAGATCAACCCGGACTGCCGCTGGGACAAGATCATGCTCGACTCGCTGCGCAAGGAAACCGCCAACCGAGTGATCCTCGGCGCCCGCCCCGAAGGCAGTTCGGGTCAAACGCTGACCATCGAAGCACGGATCGATGATCGCTCCACGGAAAAAGATGGCCCGCAGTGGCTGGATATCAAGGGCGAGCTGCTCGACGCCTCCGGCAAGACCGTCGGCAACTACGGCTTTCGCTACGATCTGTACGCCGGCGCACTTGAACGCTGCCGATACGCCAAGGACGTTGGCAGCACCTTGGCCGACGAGTTGGTGAATTGGCTGGAAAAGCCCGGCCCCGGAATCAAGATCGCCGAAACGATCGGCACTCTGCATCCGAATGTGATCAATCCGAGCGACTGGCAATCCTGCGTCGCGACGGCGCAGCTGCCCTATTGGCTGGTTAGGTACGGGCGAACCAATATCTACCGTACCCAGGAGGACATCGCGCAAGCCGATGGGAAAAAGCTGATCATGAATGTCTCAAGCGAACGACTGGTGGGTGGCGGCGTATTCACTGGCTTCCGTTGGATAACCCTGGTCGGATCGCTGGTTGATGATGGTAAGGAAATTGGCAACTTCATCGCCCAACGCAAATCATTTCGCGACTGGACCACCTGCGGCACAGTGGAGCGCATCAACTACGAACTCGCCGTCGACATCGCCAAATGGCTGGAGAAGCCGACCATGAACGCTCGGCTGGGTGACGCCGATGCCCACACCGACACTTCGCCATGAGAATCGGCTCCCAACCCTGAACGCGAAATATTTCACGCTAATGGAAAACCCGCCTGTCGGCGGGTTTTTCTTTTTATACAATACAGTGCACTAAACATAATCAAATTGGAGACAAACCATGGGTGTCGTATTTGCCAAGACCGCCAAGGGTCAGGAGGAAATGACCGCGAAATCGGGAGGTCTGTCGCCGCGGGTGCGGCGGGTGCTGATTTTCGTCGACGGCAAGCGTACGGTCGATGAACTGCGCGGCATGCTGCAGTCGGACGACCTGCAGAACACGCTCGGCCAACTGGAGGAGGATGGCTACATCGAGGTCAGCGGCCTCACCGATGCCAAGGGAAAAGCCGCACCGGCACCGGCGGCGCCGCTGCCGTCGATCACCGCCTTCGGCGACTTGCCGGGCAGCCCCGATCCGCTGCGCCTGCAGCAGGCGCGCAACTTCATGATCAATACGCTGAACACCTTTGTCGGCTCGCTCGGCGCCAGTTCGCTGATCGATCGCATCGACCAGGCCGAAGGCCATGCCGGCCTGCGTACCCTGTTCGACGAGTGGTTCCACGCCATGGTGATGTCGCGCGAAGGCAAGCGCGAGGCGGAGGCCCTGCGCACCAAATTGCTGCAGGTGATCTGAGAAAACTCCGATCGATACGGCGCCTGCCATGAGGGCGCCGCCGTGAATCCGGAAAATACGAGGAACTGAATCTCCGCCTGCACGGGGATGAAGGATCGTCCTCTGCCCGCTGAAACGACTGGGCCGGGAAATAGCGCAAAAAACCGGGCGGTCAGCAGCCGGCTGCTGACCGCCACAAACGGGCTGGCGCTTACTCGCTGGCCGTCTTTGGCTTGCGGCTGCGCGGGGCGCGGCGGGCCGGTTTCTTCTCGGTGGCTTCAGCCACCGGTGCCGCTGCTGCCACCGGCTCGACCACGACCGGCGCTTCGCCGGCCGGCGCGGCCTCAGCCGTCTTGCGCGGGCGGCGACCGCCGCGCTTCGGCTTGCTTTCGCTGACCGGGGCCGCTTCTGTCGGAGCCGCCTCCGCTGCCTTTTCTGCCACCTTGACCGGCTCGGCGACAGGTTCGAGCGCGACCGGCGCCTCGAGTACCTCGCCCGCCGGTGTGGCTTCTCGCTCGCGGCCATCCTTGCGCGAGCGGCGACCGCCGCGGCGACGACCGTTACCCTTTTCCGCCTTGTCGGCCTTCTCGCCAGCCGGCGCTTCAGTCACCGGCTCGGCTTCGGTTTTTGCCATTTCCGGCATGTGCACCGCAGCAGTGGCTTCATCGCTGGTCGATTCACCAGCGATCTCGACAACCGGCTCAATCGGACGACCGCTGGCGCGCGTCACATAGGTACCCGACTTGTCGTCGCGGCCGACGGCGAGCAGGCCGCGGCTGGCCGCTTCTTCGAGCAGGTTGCCGAAGCTGCGGAAGCCGTAATAGGTTTCGTTGAAGCCCGGATTGCGCCGCTTGATCACTTCCTTGAGCACCGAGGCCCAGATGCGTTCGTTCTCACCGCGGTCGGCCATCATGTCCTGCAAGGTGACCGCCGCCAGATCGACCGCCTTGGTCTTGCGCTCCTCCTGCTTCTCGCGGCGCTTGGCTTCCTCTTCCGGCGAACGCTTCTCGCGCTCGCGGCGCGGCCCGCGGCTGCCTTCGCGGTCGCGCACCAGGTCGTCGTAATAGATGAATTCGTCGCAGTTGGTAATCAGCAGATCGGAGCAGCTTTGCTTGACGCCAACGCCGATCACCCGCTTGGCGTTTTCGCGCAGCTTGGAGACCAGCGGCGAGAAGTCGGAATCGCCGGAGATGATCACGAAGGTATCGACGTGCGACTTGGTGTAGCAGAGGTCCAGCGCATCGACCACCATGCGGATGTCGGCCGAGTTCTTGCCGGACTGGCGCACGTGCGGGATTTCGATCAGCTCGAAATTGGCCTCGTGCATGGCGGCCTTGAAGCCCTTGTAGCGCTCCCAGTCGCAGTAGGCCTTCTTGACGACGATGCTGCCCTTGGCGAGCAGGCGCTCAAGCACCGGGCGGATGTCGAACTTTTCGTACTGGGCATCGCGCACGCCGAGGGCGATGTTCTCGAAATCACAAAAGAGCGCCATGCTGGCGTTGTCGGCGGAAGCGGCCATGAAATGCTTTCAACTTGAGGAGGCCAAAGTATACCGCCTTGCGCGCCCCGCCAGAGGCGCTAAAGAGATGCCGCGCAGCGGCCCTGACCAGGCGGGCCGGCGCCCCGGCAGAAGCCCCCTGCGGGACGAAGACAGGACAAGACGTACGGCGAAGAGGCAACGACGCCAGGGGCATTTTGTTAGCGCCTCTTACTGCATGGAAAACCCTTCCACGATGCGGGATACGCGGCCATGCCAGCGGCAAAGTTCGGGCGTATGATCGAATTGTTGCGATGCAGCACCCGCAGCGCCGCACAAGCCGGGCAAAGAGCCGGCATCCGTATCAGGGGTTCATATGAGCAGCATGCTTACCATCGACGGCAACGAAGCCGTCGCCAACGTGGCTTTCCGCGTTTCCGAAGTGATCGCCATTTACCCGATCACCCCCTCCTCCAGCATGGGCGAGTTGTCCGACGAGTGGGCTGCCCAGGGCCGCAAGAACCTGTGGGGCACCGTTCCCACCGTCGTCGAACTGCAATCCGAAGGTGGCGCCGCCGGCACCGTCCATGGTGCGCTGCAGGCCGGTGCGCTGGCCACGACCTTCACGGCGTCGCAGGGCCTGCTGCTGATGATCCCCAACATGTACAAGATCGCCGGCGAACTGACGCCGACCGTCTTCCACGTCGCCGCCCGCGCCGTCGCGGCACACGCACTATCCATCTTCGGCGACCACTCCGACGTGATGGCCACCCGCGCTACCGGCTTCGCCCTGCTCGCCTCCAACTCGGTGCAGGAAGCGCAGGACATGGCGGCCATCGCCTCGGCTGCGACGCTGGCCGGGCGCATTCCGGTGCTGCATTTCTTCGACGGCTTCCGCACCTCGCACGAGGTCGCCAAGATCACTGCGCTGCCGGACGAAACGCTGCATGCCCTGCTCGACCAGCCGCTGATCGACGCCCAACGCCGCCGCGCCCTGTCGCCGGAACACCCGGTGCTGCGCGGTACGGCGCAGAATCCGGACACTTTCTTCCAGTGCCGCGAGGCGCAGAACCCGTGGTTCGATGCCTTCCCCGGCATCGTGCAGGCGACCATGGATCGCTTCGCCGCGCTGACCGGCCGGGCATACCGGCTCTTCGATTACGTCGGCGCACCGGATGCCGAGCGCGTCATCGTGCTGATGGGTTCGGGTGCGGAAACGGTCGAGGAAACCGTTGCTGACCTGGTCGCTGCCGGCGAGAAGGTCGGCCTGCTCAAGGTTCGCTTGTTCCGCCCGTGGTCGCCCACCGCCCTGCTCGCCGCCCTGCCGGGCAGCGTGCGCACGCTGGCCGTGCTCGACCGCACCAAGGAGCCGGGCGCCGATGGCGAGCCGCTGTTCAAGGATGTGCTGGTCGCCGTCGCCGAAGACGCCGCCAGCCCGACGCCGCGCTTCGCCGCCATGCCGCGCGTGCTCGGCGGGCGTTATGGCCTCGGTTCCAAGGAATTCACCCCGGCCATGGTTTTTGCCGTTTTTGCCCAGTGCACCTCAGCAATGCCGCAAAAGCGCTTCACCGTCGGCATTGCCGACGATGTGACGCATCTGTCGCTCGCCTACGACGCCGCCTTCCGCACCGCCGCTGCCCGCGCCAACTTTGCCGCCGTCTTCTACGGCCTCGGCTCCGACGGCACGGTGTCGGCCAACAAGAATTCGATCAAGATCATCGGCGACGAAACCGAGCTCTACGCCCAGGGCTACTTCGTCTATGACTCGAAGAAGTCCGGCGCGATGACCGTCTCGCACCTGCGTTTCGGCCCGCAGACTATCCGCTCGGCCTACCTGACCGGCGATGGCGACTCGCGTTTCGTCGCCTGCCACCAGCCGCACTTCCTCGCAACCCACGATCTGCTGGCGCACGCCGCGCCGGAGGCCGTGCTGCTGCTCAACAGCGACATCGCCGCCGACGCCGTCTGGGCGACGCTGCCCGCCCGCGTTCAGCGGCAGATCGTCGCCAAGCGCATCAAGCTCTACGTGATCGACGCCTATCAGGTGGCGCAGGCCGCCAACATGGGCCGGCGCATCAACACCGTGATGCAGACCTGCTTCTTCGCCATCTCGGGCATCCTGCCGCAGGAGCAAGCCATCGCCGCCATCAAGCACGCCGTGGAAAAGACCTACGGCCGTAAGGGCCGGCGCATCGCCGAGCTGAATTTCCGCGCCATCGACCAGACGCTGGCCAGCCTGCACGCCGTCGCCATCCCAAGCGCCGCCGACATCGCGGCCGAGGCCGCACCGACCGCTCCGGCCGACGACTTCATCCACCGCGTCACCCTGCCGCTGATCGCCGGTCACGGCGACCGCCTGCCGGTGTCGCTCTTCCCGGTGGACGGCACCTGGCCGACCGGCACGGCGCAATACGAGAAGCGCAACCTGGCGCTGCAAATCCCGGTGCTCGACGAAGCGTTGTGCACGCAATGCGGCAAGTGCGTCTTCGTCTGCCCGCACTCCGCCATCCGCGCCAAAACCTTCCCGCTCGAAGCGGTGGCCGATGCGCCGCCCACCTTCAAGCACATGGCGGCGCGCAGCAAGGACTACCCGGCCGGCAGCCGCATGGCCTACCAGGTCGCGCCCGAGGATTGCACCGGCTGCACGCTGTGCGTCGAAGCCTGCCCGATCCGCGACAAGTCGAACATCTCGCACAAGGCTATCAACATGGTCGAGCAGGCGCCGCTGCGCGAAGCCGAAGCCGCCAACTGGGCCTATTTCCTGAGCCTGCCGGCCTTGCCGCGCCCCGAGGTCAAGCGCAGCGCGCTGTCCGGCGCAATGCAGTTGCAGCCGTATTTCGAATTCTCCGGGGCCTGCGTCGGTTGCGGCGAGACGCCCTACATCCGCCTCGCCACGCAGCTGTTCGGCGACCGCATGCTGGTTGCCAACGCCACCGGCTGCTCCTCGATCTACGGCGGCAACCTGCCGACCACGCCGTACAGCCAGGATGCCGAAGGGCGCGGCCCGGCGTGGAGCAATTCGCTGTTCGAGGACAACGCCGAATTCGGCCTCGGCATGCGCCTGGCCACCGACAAGCTGGCCGATGCCGCGCGCATCGAGTTGCAGGCGCTGGCCGGCCAGCTCGACCCGGCGCTGGTCGCCGGCCTGCTGGAGGCCGACCAGCACAGCGAAGCCGGCATTCACGAACAGCGCGAGCGGGTGGCCGAACTGAAGGCGGCACTCGCCGCCCTCGCCACGCCCGAGGCCGAACGCCTCGCCGCCGTAGCCGACACCCTGGTCCGGCGCAGCGTCTGGATCATCGGCGGCGACGGCTGGGCCTACGACATCGGCTTCGGCGGTCTCGACCATGTGCTGGCCTCCGGCCAGGATGTGAATATCCTCGTGCTCGACACCGAGGTCTATTCCAACACCGGCGGGCAGAATTCCAAGGCCACGCCGCTCGGCGCGGTGGCCAAGTTCGCCGCCGGCGGCAAGCCGAACCGCAAGAAGGATCTGGCGCGCATCGCCATGGATTACGAAAACGTCTTCGTCGCCCAGGTGGCCTACGGGGCCAAGGACGTGCATACGTTGAAGGCCTTCCTCGATGCAGAGAGCTACCCGGGCGTCTCGATCATCATCGCCTACAGCCCGTGCATCGCGCATGGCGTCGACCTCTCCAACAACCTGCGCCAGCAGGATCTGGCGGTGAAATCGGGCCACTGGCCACTGCTGCGCTACGACCCACGCCTGCGCGAGCAAGGCCGCAACCCGCTGTCGGTCGATAGTGCCGCGCCGAGCATCCCCTTCCGCGAATTTGCCCAGCACGAAGCTCGCTTTACCGTACTCGAGCAGATGCGCCCGGATGCTGCCGCCCGCTTCATGCGCGATGCCGAAACCGCCGCCCGCGAACGCCATCAGGAATACACCGAACTTGCCGCCCTGGCCGTGCCGGGCGCGGAACCCGCCCCCGCCGATGAGGAGAAAAAAGATGCCTGACCTGTCGACGACCTATCTCGGCCTGCCGCTGAAGAACCCCATCGTTCCCTCCTCGACGCCGCTGACGCGCGACGGCGATGCGCCGCTGCATCTCGAAGATGCCGGCGCCGCCGCCATCGTCATGCACTCGCTGTTCGAGGAAGACGTGCGCAACGACGAGCACATGATCGACCGTTTCCTGATCCATCCGGAACCCTTCGGCGAGGCCGCCGGCCACCTGCCGAGCACGCACGACTACCAGAGCAAGCTCGACCGCTACCTGGCGCAGATTCAGTATCTGAAAGCGCGGCTCAACATCCCGGTCATCGCCAGCCTGAACGGCAGTTCGCTCTCCGGCTGGGTCGAACTCGGCTGCGAACTCGAAGCCGCCGGCGCCGACGCGCTCGAACTCAACGCCTGGCACCTGCCGGGCAGCGCCGACGAATCCGGCGCCAGCGTCGAGGATCGCTACATCGCACTGCTTTGCGAACTGCGCGCGGTGGTCAACATCCCCATCGCCCTCAAGCTCTCGCCTTTCTTCTCCTCGCTGCCGCACTTCGTCCGCCAGGCCGAAGCGGCCGGCGCGGCGGGGGTTTCGCTATTCAACCGCTTCTTCCAGCCTGACATCGACCTCGATGCGCTGCAAGTCATCGACCGCGTGCAGCTCTCCAGCTCCGCCGACGGCCTGCTCGCCATGCGCTGGATCGCCCTGCTGCGCGGCCAGACGCCGCTCACCCTGGCCGCTTCCGGCGGCGTGCACAACGCCCGCGACGTCGCCAAGATGCTGCTCGCCGGCGCCGACGTCACCCACATGGCCAGCGCCATCCTGCAACAAGGCCCGGAAGTCGTCAGCCAAACCCTGGCCGACTTGACGCAATGGCTGGAAGCGCACGAATACGAGTCGGTCACCCAGCTCAAAGGCTCGATGAGCCAGCGCAACCACCCGGACCCCGCGGCCTATGCGCGTAGCGCCTACCTGCACACGCTGGACAGTTTCACGCCGCCGGCGGGGGTTAGGTACTGAGACAAATTGCCGCTGGCGAAACAATCTGATAGACGCAATGCCCTTCGACTTCCTAACCCCACAAGACTTTTTCCAACTCCTTTACCAAGATTCCGAATTTTGCGATGGTGTTGGGAAGGTAATGCTGGCAGCCGGCATGCTCGAAACCAATCTGCGCCTCTATCTAAAGGCAAAGGGCATAAAAACCATCCGGAGCAACTCCACTCTAGGCTACATGGTTAAGCAGATGAAGGATTGCCACCTGCTTACCCGAAACGGCGAAATGCACTTTGATGACCTTGTACTGAAGCGAAACTATCTTGCGCACAACCTGTACGATTTATTCAGCGAAGTCATTGAAGAAACAATTCTTCCCTGCAGCCAACTAGTAGATGCCGATATCCATGTGTTTCGCGATAGAGCACTATGTCTCGCTGAAGACTTTCTTCTCTTCGCCAAACATGTCGCATCGGCAGACCTGAGCGATAAGCCACTGCTCTGAGAGGCTGCAACGACTTAACTTCAAGCCAATTGCAGGGTGCTCACAACAACGAATAAACGTCGTTTCCGCACTCCTGCGGTGCACTGCCCAATTTAGCAAAAAACCATGCGCTCCGTGTTTCGCCAAAAGAGCGCGCAAACCCTTGCGACACTCCCAGTCGCTCATTGAATGCCCCCGCCACTAACAAAAACGGGGCGCCCTAGATCATCCGAAGGCGCCCCGTTGGTTTTTAGCTGCGCTTACTTGGTCGTACGACGGGCCTTGGTCGCGCTCTTGCTTGCGCTTTCAACCAGATTCGTCAGCTGCGCGCTGCCGGTGTCCTGCGCCTGCTTCACCACTTTCTGCACGGAGTTCATGGCGTCGGCGGCCTGCACCATGGCGGACTTGATGGCGTCCTTGACCGGGGCGGCGTTTTCCGGGAGCGAGTTCATCGTGGCTTCGATGGCGGAGAAGAATTCCTGCTGCGCGCTCTTCATCTGCTCCTGCACCAGTTCGCCGAATTCGTTGCCGAGGCCGGTTGCCAGCTTGAACAGGTCCTGGTTGTAGCTGGTGGTCTTCTCGGCGATTTTCTGCAGGACCTCTTCGTTCAGCTTGGCCAGGCTCTTCAGGTCCTTGGCGCTGAACAGAGTTTGCACATGTCCGTCGTGATCCTCCAGATGGGCACGAGCGGCATCGACGTTCAACTGGGCGATTTTCTCGACGACTTCCAGCGCTTTGCCGGTCATTTCATGGAGCGCGGTCAGTTGCGCCTGGTGCGCGGAGACGACTTTTTCTGCGTTCAACATACGGGTGATCCTGAAATTGAAATTGGGGAAATGGCAGCATAAGTCGCTCGTTTTACAGGCTTGTTGCAACGCTTGTTTGGCTCGGATAGTCCAGCAAAGCGCGGGCGACCAGCGCCAAACCGGGCCAAATTGCTCACTGCTGCGGTGCACTGCCCTTTTTGGCCAAAAACCGCGCCCTGCTGCCGGCATCTTTCCTCATAATGTCGGCCTGCGGATACTCACTCTGGCCAATGGCCGCGCCGATGTTTTTTTGCACCCGACTCCTTTTACTGTTGTTTGCCACGCTGCTTTGGGTCACCGGCGGCATGGCGGCCACGCCCGTGCGCATTGGCGTGCTGGCCTGGCAAGGCCATGAGGAGGCGGAGGTTCATTGGGCTTCGTTGATCCAGCAATTGCAAAAACGGCTGCCGGCGCGGCAGATCGTCCTGCAGCACTATGACCTGGCGGGCATGCGCGAAGCCTTGAACGCCGAGCAACTGGATTTCGTGGTGACCAATCCGGGGCACTACATCTCCCTCGAAGCCGACGCCGGCATTACCCGGATCGCCACGCAGATTGCCAGCCAGGCGAGCAATCCTGGGCATGTCGTCGGCTCGTCGGTTGTCGTGCTCTCCGAGCGTGCCGAGTTGCAGACGCTGGCCGATCTGCGTGGGCGCAAGCTGGCAGCGGTGTCGCCGGAGGCTTTTGGCGGCTATCAGGTGATCTGGGCGGAACTGAAGACCTTCAAGCTCGACCCGGAACGCGGCGACCTGACGCCAGTCTTCACCGGCTTTCCGATGCAGAATGTGGTCGATTCGGTGGTCAATGGCCAAGCCGATGCCGGCGTTTTGCGAGCCTGTCTGCTGGAACAGCTGGAGGCCCAGGGCAAGCTGCCGGCCGGACTGTTGCGGGTCATTTCTCCGATCAACGAAGCGACCGATTGCCGGGTGAGCTCCAGGCTTTATCCCGGCTGGGCCTTCGCCGCGGCGCATAACACGCCGTCGGCCATGTCGCGCGAAGTGCTGCTCACGCTCCTGTCGATGACGCCCGACGAAAACGGCCTGTCGTGGACGGTGCCGGCCGACTATCACCCGGTGCACGAACTCCTGCGCAGCCTGCAGATCGGGCCTTATGCCTTCCTGCGCGAAACCGGCTGGGATGCCTTTTGGCACCGCTACTGGCCATGGTTGGGCGGGCTTTTGCTCCTGCTGCTGGCCTGGGGGGCCTACACGCTGCACGTCGAACACCTGGTACAGCGCCGAACCCGGGAGTTGCTCTCCTCCCAGGCCGAACGTCACCAGCTCGAAGCGCGCATTCAGGCCGCGCAGGAGCAGATGGATCATCTGTCGCGTCTATCCATTCTCGGCGAGCTTTCCAGTACGCTCGCGCACGAACTGAATCAACCCTTGGCCGCCATCAGCAACTATGCGCGCAGCCTTCTGCGCCGGCAGGAAAACGGCAAGCTGTCGCCGGAGGCATTGCTCCAGGCCACAGAAGAAATCGCCAACGAATCCGAACGCGCCGCCGCCATCCTGAGCGGTATCCGCGCCTTCGCCCGCAAACGCACCCATGTCCGCGAGCGATGCGACCTGGCCAGACTGATCGACGAAACGGCGCATCTGCTGGCCAACATGCAGACCCGCCCGCCGACGATCGAACTGCACCACCAGCTCGCCCTCGACGCCCGCACCGTGGAGGCCGCTCCCTTGCAGATACAGCAGGTACTGCTCAATCTCTTCAAGAATGCCTGGGATGCCCAGCAGAGCCAGCAGATCGACACGCCGCTCGAGGTCTATCTGAGCGCTGACGGCCAGGGTTGCAAAGTGGCGATTCGCGACCATGGGCCAGGCCTGCCGCCGGAAAGCCGCGACCGGCTGTTCGAGCCCTTCTTCACGACCAAGGCCGATGGCCTGGGCCTGGGCCTGTCGATCTGCAAGACCATCATCGAAGCCCATGGCGGCTCGCTGCAGGCCGAGGATGCACAGCCCGGCCCCGGCATGCTTTTCCATTTCACCCTGCCGCTGGCCAGCCCGGCGCCGACCGCATGAGGAAGCCTAGATGTCCTTAGACACTCCCGTCGTCCATGTCATCGACGATGAGGCGCCGTTTCGGCGGTCGCTCGTCTTCCTGCTCGAAACGATGGGCTGGCAGGCTGTCGGCCATGCTTCGGCCGAGGAATTCCTGCAGGCCAATCCTGCCTTTCCGGCTGGCGGCGGTTGCCTGGTGCTGGATATCCGCATGCCGCGCATCAGCGGCCTGGAACTGCAGCGCCGCCTGCAGGCGATGAACTCGCCCTTCACCATCATCTTCATGACCGGCCACGGCGACATCGAACTGGCCGTGCAGGCAATGAAGGACGGCGCCGTCGACTTCCTGCAAAAACCCTTCAAGGATCAACAACTGCTGGATACCGTCGAGCAGGCCATCCAGCTCAGCCTGGCCCGACATGCCGCGACGCGCCGGCATCAGGAGGCACGTTCGGTGCTGGAACGCCTTTCCCAGCGCGAGCAGGAGGTAGCCCAGCTGTTGGCGCAGGGCATGGCCAACAAGGAAATCGCCCGCGCACTGAACATCAGCGACAACACGGTCCATGTACATCGCAAGCACATCATGGAAAAAACCGGCACCGGCAGCGCTGCCGAACTGGCCCGCCTGATCCTGCGGGCCGATCCGGAAGGACTCGACTAACCGATTTCGGGTATTGCGTTAACCCGATGTCCGAATAGTCGCGCCCGGCGGCCTTGCCTAGACTTTCTCCCGAGGAAATATCGATTCGGGAGGAAGAAATGAAAAAGCGTTTCCTGTGCGCCATCGGCGTCTCGCTAACCCTGGCCAGCGCCTTGAGCAGCGCCGCTGTCGGCGATAACGCCATCGTCGAACGCGGCAAATATCTGGCCCAGGCCGGTGACTGCGTAGCCTGCCACACCAGCGAGAAGGGCGTGCCGATGGCCGGCGGTCGCGAACTGGCCACGCCGTTCGGCAAGCTGTATTCGACCAATATCACGCCGGACCGCGATACCGGTATCGGCACCTACACCTTCGAGTCGTTCGACCGCGCCATGCGCAAAGGGGTCGCCGCCGACGGCCACAATCTCTATCCGGCCATGCCCTATCCGTCTTACGCCAAGATCACCGACGAAGACATGCGTGCGCTCTACGCCTATCTGATGCAGGGCCAGACGCCGGTCAGGCAAGCCAACAAGCCGTCGGAAATGAAATGGCCGTTCAACATGCGCTGGGGGCTGGCCCTCTGGAACTGGCTCTTCCTCGACAGCACGCCATTCAAGGCGAACGGCAGCAAGGACGCCAGCTGGAACCGCGGCGCCTACCTGGTGCAAGGCCTGGGCCACTGTGGCGCATGCCATACGCCGCGCGGCCTGGCTTTCCAGGAAAAGACCATGAGCGACGCCGGCAGCCAGGGCCAACTCTTCCTCGCCGGCGAAACCGTCGAAGACTGGCGCGCCCTGAGCCTGCGCGACTTGTGGACGGTGGCCGACACCACACAGTTCCTGAAAACCGGCCGCAACCGTTTTGCCACGGCCTCCGGCAACATGACCGAGGTCATCCAGCACAGCACCCAGCATCTGACCGACGCCGACCTGACGGCGATCGCCAGCTATCTGAAAGCCCTGCCAGCCGGGCCGAACGATATGCGGCCCAACCCGCTCAAGGTCGCCGCCAAGGTGCCGGACAACCTCTACAGCTCACGCGGCGGTCTTGGCTATCTCCAGTTCTGCGGCGATTGCCACCGCAGCGACGGCGCCGGCGTGGACAACATCTTCCCGCCGCTGGCCGGCAACCCGGCCGTCAGTTCCAAGGATCCGGCGACCTTGTTGCACATCATCCTGACCGGCGGCAAGACCGCAGCCACGGCGAGCCACCCGCGCATCATGACCATGCCCGGCTTCGCCCGCCTGAGCGACAAGGAACTGGCCGAAATCGTCAGCTTCGTCCGCGTCAGCTGGGGCCATGCCGCCGCCGTCAGCAGCGGCGAAGTGCGCGGCATGCGCGCCAATCTGGACCCGAAAGTCGACACCAGCAACTTTGAAACGCCCCGCCTGGCCGACATGCTGGCCGCCAAGAATGCCGAGCAGCTGGTCCGCGGCATGCGTCTGCATGTCGAAACCAAGGACTTGTTGCCGAAGAATGTCGGCGACCAGTTGAATTGCACGAGTTGCCACCTGAATGCCGGTACGGTCGCCGATGGCTCGCCCTTCGTCGGAGTTTCCGCTTTCTTTCCAAGCTACGGCGCCCGCGCTGGCCGGATAATCACGCTGGAAGAGCGGATCAACGGCTGCTTCAAGCGTTCGATGAACGGCAAGCCGATCCCGAAGGATTCGGCCGACATGAAGGCGATGGTGGCCTACTTCGACTGGATGAAGCGTGAAACCAAGCCGGAAGACAAGGTGGCCGGGCGCGGCGTCGGCAAGATCGACCGGAAGATCGTGCCCAATCCGGAAAACGGCAAGAAAGTCTATGCCGAGCAATGCGCCCTCTGCCATGGCGAAAACGGCGAAGGCCTGAAGCGTGCCGACGGCCAGATGATCTACCCGCCACTGTGGGGTGAGCAGTCCTTCAACATCGGAGCCGGCATGGCCCGCACCTACACGGCGGCCGCCTTCGTCAAACGCAACATGCCGATCGGCTTCAACAGCAAGTTCCCGCTTGGCCAGGGCGGCCTCTCCGACCAGGAGGCCGTCGATGTCGCCGAATACTTCAGCCACATGCCGCGCCCCGACTTCCCCGAAAAGGTGAACGACTGGCCGAAGGATCCGAAGCCATCGGACGCACGCTACTAGCCCCTGACCCTGAGCACCGCGAACCGCCCCACCTGGGGCGGTTTTTTCATCCGCCCGGAATGGTTAGCCACCCTGCTTCGGTTTTTGCCCGTTTTGGCCCGTGCACCGCAGCAATGCCCGCCTTCCCCGCGCCTGCGGCTTTTTCGGCGCTTGCCATCGCATTCTTGGCAGATTTTTAGCAGGCATCAAAGCCCCAGCGCACCGCTCGGAAATACCATCGGCCGGCCAAACAATTTCCGAAAGGGGGAAAGACAATGAGTGGCGCGTTCACTAAATCGATGGCGC
>JAYRUZ010000020.1:0-16011 GCA_041918795.1 Azonexus sp.
TCGGCCCCATGAACAGAAGCTTCGGCTCCTTCCGCTCCCCCCGCACCATCGCCCTGGTCGGCAAGTACCACAGCCTCGAGATCGCCGAGTCGCTGCGCAAGCTTGCCGAGTACCTCCACGAGCGTGGTGTGACGGTATTCATCGAGCGCGAAACGGCGGAACAGATCGGCAAGCAGGTCGATCTGTCGCGCTGGGTGACCTGCGGTTTCAACGACATCGGCGCCCATGCCGACCTCGCCATCGTGCTCGGTGGCGACGGCACCATGCTCAACGCGGCGCGCCGTCTGGCGCGCTATTGCGTGCCACTGGTCGGTGTGAACCAGGGGCGCCTGGGCTTCATGACCGATATTGCCCGCGACGACATGCTGACCTGCATGGACGACATGCTGGACGGCCGCTTCAAGCCGGAAAACCGCATGTTGCTGGCGGCGGAGGTGATGCGCGACGGCAAGGAAATCGCCGCCAACATGGCGCTCAACGACGTGGTCGTCGACAAGGGCGCCATCGGCCGGATGATCGAATTCGAGCTCTTCATCGACGGCGAATTCATCTACAACCTGCGTTCCGACGGCCTGATCGTGTCGACGCCGACCGGCTCGACGGCCTATTCGCTGTCCTCCGGTGGCCCCATCCTGCACCCGACGCTGACCGGCATTGCGCTGGTGCCCTTGTGCCCGCATGCGCTGACCAACCGGCCGATCATCGTCAAGGACGATGCCGACATCGAGTTGCGCGTGACCCATGCCGACGATCCGCGTGTGCACTTCGACGGCCAGGTGACGCTCGACCTGGAGCGCGGCGACAGCGTACGTCTGCGCCGCTCCGAGCACACCATCTGCTTCCTGCATCCGCCCGGCTACAGCTATTTCGCCATGTTGCGCCAGAAGCTGCAGTGGAGCGAGCGGCCGAAGGGACCCTGATGCTGCGCCACCTGACCATTCGCGACTTCGTCATTGTCGACCGGCTTGAACTCGAATTCGACACCGGGTTCGGTACCTTGACCGGTGAAACCGGCGCCGGCAAATCCATCCTGATCGATGCCCTGGCCCTGGCGCTCGGCGAACGTGCCGATGCTGGCGTGGTCCGTGCCGGTTGCGACAAGGCGGAAGTGGCAGCCACCTTTGACGTCGCCAAGTTGCCGGAGGTGGCGGCCTGGCTGCAGGCCAACGATCTTGAGGGTGAGGACGAATTGCTGCTGCGTCGCGTGGTTGACGCCGGCGGCCGCTCGCGCGCCTATATCAACGGCTCGTCGGCTACCGTGCAGCAATTGCGCGAAGTGGGCGAGTGGCTGGTCGATATCCATGGCCAACATGCGCACCAGTCCTTGCTGCGCAGCGATGCCCAGCGCCTCCTGCTTGATGCCCACGCCGGCCTGAGCGGGCTGGCGCGCGAGCTTGGTGCTGCCTGGCGGTCCTGGCGCGAGGCCGATCAGGCCTTGAAAACGGCGAGCGAGGGGGCAGATGCGTTGCTGCGCGAGCGCGAGCAACTGGAGTGGCAGATCGGCGAACTCGATACGCTGGCCTTTGGCGAGGCGGAATGGGCGACGCTGGACGTCGAGCACCGTCGCCTGGGCCATGCCGCCAGCCTGATCGAGGGGGCTCAGTTCGCGCTCGGTGTGCTGGCCGAGGATGACGCGGCTTGTGAGCGCCAGATCGACAGCGTGGCCACACGCTTGGCCAGCCTGGCCGATTACGATCCGGCACTGGCCGAAGTGGCCGAACTGCTTGGCTCGGTGCAGGCTGAATTGACCGAGGCGGTGTCGTCGCTACGTCGTTACGCCGACCGGGTCGATCTCGATCCGGAGCGCCTGGCCGAAGTCGAGCGGCGCATGGATGCCGTGATGGGCGCAGCGCGCAAGTTCCGCGTGCAGCCGCCGGAGTTGCCGGCCTTGCTCGTCGGCTGGAAGCAGCGTCTGGGCGAGCTGGAGGCTTCGGCCGATCTGGCCGGGCTGGAAGCGAAGCGGACGGAAGCGCAGAAACTTTACGTGCGCAAAGCCGAAGAGTTGTCCAAGGGGCGTCGGCAGGCGGCGAGCGAAATGGGCGACAAGGTCAGCGCCGTCATGCGCCAGCTGGCCTTGGCCTCGGGACGCTTCGAAGTCGCCCTGTTGCCGGTCGACGGCGGCGCAGCCTACGGCCTGGAGCAAATCGAATTCCGCATCGGCGGCCTCGCCGGCAACGATGCCAAGCCGCTGGCCAAAGTGGCCTCCGGCGGCGAACTGTCGCGCATCAGCCTGGCCATCCAGGTCCTGACCTCACGTTCGGCCGCAGTCCCGACGCTGATTTTCGACGAAGTCGATGTCGGCATCGGCGGCGGCGTGGCCGAGATCGTCGGTCGCCTGCTGCATGAGCTGGGCGAAGAGCGCCAGGTGCTGTGCGTGACCCATTTGCCGCAGGTGGCGGCACAGGCCGATTGGCAGTGGCAGGTCAGCAAGGCGACGCGCGATGGTGTGACGCTGAGTGCCATCCAGTCGCTCGATCAGGACGGTCGCGTGCAGGAAGTCGCCCGCATGCTGGGTGGCGTCGAGATTACCGACATCACCTTGCAGCACGCGCGCGAACTGCTGCGGTGCACGGCCTGAAAAGGCAAAAAACCAGAACCCGTTTATAGCCAGCCGATGAGCTTGGCGCCAGCGAGGGCGGCCAGGATCAGGAAGAAGACGCCACTGATCCGGTGAATCCAGGCCAGTGGCAGGCGGTTCAGCAGGCGCCGGCCGGCAAAGACGCCGAGGACCGAGGTACTTGCCAGTGCCAGCGTCGCGCCACCCCAGACGGCAGTCGCATCCACCGCGCTGCCCATGCCGGCGACGGCGATCTGCGTCTTGTCACCGAATTCAGCCAGGAAAATCAGCAGGAAAGTGGTCGCGAAGATGCCGTGGCCGGGTTTTTCCTCAATTTCCTCATCGTCGTCTTCGTCTTCGAAGCGCAGGGCGTTGATGCCGAAGAAAGCGAACAGGGCACCGACGGCGGCAGTGACCACCCATTCCGGCAGCCAGGCGGCGACGGCAGCGCCGAACAGCACGGCCAACAGGTTGAGCACGGCGAAGGCGGCAACGGCGCCGGCCACGACCGGCAGACCGCGGTGGCGAGCGGCCAGCGTCATGCAGACAAGCTGGCTCTTGTCGCCGAATTCGGCCAGCGCGATCAGCAAAAAGGTGGTGCCGGCCGAGGGGAGCCAGGCTCCCGGCGCGAAAGCCGTATCAAACATCGGTGTCGGGAATCAGGACTTGTCGCCGTCCTTGGTGTGGCGGTGCGGGCACTGCTCTTTCGTGCACTGGGCGTAGAGATAGAGCGCATGATCCTGGATGGCGAAACCGCGTTCGGCCGCGATGGCGTTCTGTCGCTTCTCGATTTCCGGATCGTAGAATTCTTCGACCCGGCCGCAATCGATGCAGACCAGATGGTCGTGGTGCTTGCCGCGGTTGATCTCGAAGACAGCCTTGCCGGATTCGAAGAAGTGGCGCTCCAGCAGCCCGGCCTGCTCGAACTGGGTGAGCACGCGATAGACGGTGGCCAGTCCGATGTCCATGTTTTCGGCGATCAGCATCCGGTACACATCTTCCGCTGTCATGTGACGCATCGTGCTTTTCTCGAATAGCTCGAGAATCTTGAGGCGGGGGAAGGTGGCTTTCAGACCCATGTTCTTGAGGCTCTGGGGGTCGCTCATCGTCGTCTTTCCTGTTTTCTGTTAGGGCAGGTGAGGTGTTTATTTCGGGTATGATATAACGCTTCAAAGCCGATTCAAAAATTCCGGAAACCTGCATGGACCGTTCCCGCCTATTGATTGCCGCTGCCTTTGCCGGCGTGCTCTCCGCCTGTTCCTATAAACCCGGCTTCATCAACGAATACAAGATCGATGTCCAGCAGGGCAATGTCCTGACTCAGGATATGGTCGCCCAACTCAAGCCGGGTCAGACACGTGACCAAGTGCGCTACATCCTGGGTACGCCATTGGTGACCGATATTTTTCACCAGCAACGCTGGGATTACGTATATCGCTATCAGAACGGTCGGACTGGCCAGGTCGAGTCGCGCCGCTTCGTCGTTTTTTTTGATGCCGATGGTCGCCTGGAGCGGGTTGGTGGCGACGTACTGGTTGCCGAGACCGGCGAGTTGACGGTTCCAACGAGCAACTCGCGTCTGGTCGATCTGGGTTCGCTGCCGCCCGAATTGGCCGACAAGCCCTTGCCGCCTCGGGAGGAGCCTGGTTTCTTCCGCCGTATGATGAACAGTTTTGGATTGTAAGCAATGAGTTTGACGCGTATCGGTATCGTCGGAGCCAGTGGCCGCATGGGCCGCATGTTGATCGAGGCCATCCTGAAGGATGAGCGGGTGCAGTTGGGGGCGGCTTTCGACCTGCCGGGCAGCCCGTCCATTGGCAAGAACGTCGGCGAATTGGTCGGTCTTGTCAGCGAGGTGCTGATCGAGGATGACCTGGAAGCAGGGCTGAGCAAGATCGATTGCCTGATCGATTTCACCCGTCCGCAAGGCACCTTGACCCATCTCGCCCTGTGCCGCAAGGCTGGCGTCGGCATGGTTATCGGTACGACCGGTTTCGAGGCCGATGGCAAAGCGATCATTGCCGAAGCAGCCAAGGATATTCCGGTAGTCTTCGCGCCGAACATGGCGGTCGGCGTCAATCTGGTTTTCAAGTTGCTGGATACGGCGGCGCGTATTCTGAATCAAGGCTACGACATCGAAATCGTCGAAGCGCACCACCGCCTGAAAATCGATGCGCCGTCCGGTACGGCTTTGCGCATGGGCGAGGTCGTGGCCGATGCGCTTGGGCGTTCGCTGGACGAGTGTGCTGTCTATGGCCGCGAAGGAGTGACGGGTGAGCGCGATCCTTCCACCATCGGCTTCGCCACGGTGCGCGGCGGCGATATCGTCGGTGATCATACCGTCATGTTCTGCGGGATCGGCGAGCGCGTCGAAGTAACGCACAAAGCCAGCAGTCGCATGCCTTACGCCTTGGGCAGCCTGCGTGCTGCCCGTTTCCTGGCCGGGCGAAAGAATGGCTTGTTCGACATGCAGGATGTTCTCGGCTTGCGCTGAAGTCCATGAAATCCAAACTGCTGCTCCGTCAGCTTGACGAAGCCTTCGGTGGCGAGGGTGGGCAGCAGTTCAAACAGCTTCTTGAGGCGGCCGCGCTGGGCGGCCAGACGCAACTGGCCGAAGGGCTGACAAAACTGATCGGCCTGGTCGATTCGGCCTACAGTGCGTACGGCGGCTTGAATCATTGGCAGGCGCTGCTTTCCGGCGATGCGCTGACCGATTGGAACCTGGCAACAGGCAATATCGAATCGGGACGTCACTGGAAGGAAATGCTCGGCTACGAGCAGGCCGAACTCGACAATACGCTGCTGCAATGGCAGCGATTGGTTTATGGCGAAGATTTGCGAAATCTGCAGCATCGGATTTCGGCCTATGTGCAGGGCCAGGAACGTTATTTCGAGGCCGAGTGCCGTCTCAAGGCCAAGGGTGGTGAGTGGCGCTGGTTCCTGTTGCGCGGTTCGGTTGCTGCACGCGATGCTGATGGGCGGCCGCTCCGGATGCTGGTTCTGCAACGCGACATCAGCACGATGAAGCAGGCCGAAACAGCGCTGATTCAGGCCAAGGAGGTCGCCGAGTCAGCCAACAAGGCGCGGGGTGCTTTCCTGGCCAACATGAGCCACGAAATTCGCACGCCAATGACCGGCATCATCGGCATGACCGAGTTGGCGCTGGATACCGAACTGGATGCCGAACAGCGACATTACCTGAAGACGGTCAAGTCTTCCGCCGAGTCCTTGTTGACAATCGTCAACGATATTCTCGATTTTTCGAAAATCGAGGCCGGCAAGATGGTTTTCGAGGCCTTGCCATTTTCGATGGCAGACACTGTTCTCGAGGCTGTCCGAGTGCTGGCGGTGGACGCCCACAAAAAGGGTCTGGAGCTGATTGCCGATGTGCTGCCGGATGTGCCTGGACGCGTTATCGGCGATCCGACACGCCTGCGCCAGGTGGTTATCAATCTGGTGGGCAATGCGATCAAGTTTACCGAAAAAGGCGAAGTCGTCGTCCGGGTGGGCGTGTTGCACCGGGACGAGCAAGCGGTCAGACTGGATTTTTCGGTTCGCGATACCGGAATCGGTGTTTCGCCTGATAAACAACAGGCGATATTCGAGGCATTCTCGCAAGCCGATGTGTCGACTACTCGTCGTTTTGGGGGGACGGGCCTCGGCCTGGCAATTACGGCGCGTCTCGTCGAACTGATGGGCGGGCAGATTCGCCTGGAAAGCGCGCTTAATGTAGGCTCGACGTTTGGCTTTACGGCGGGCTTTGGGCTGGTTTCCGAGTCCGGTGTAGCGGGGGGGCGGGTCTTTCCGTACGGCGGGCGGCGGGCGATGTTGGTCGAAGACAATGCCTCGGTGGCGCAGTATCTGCTGCGGGTCCTGGAACGCTTTGGGGTTGCCGGTACGGTAATCGATACGCCGGAGCGTGCCGAGCTGGCGATACGCCAGGTCCGAGGCGAGGGTGCTGCTGCCTATGACTATATTCTTCTCGATGCCGGGATGCCGGCGCCGGCGGGTTTTGCCTTGGCAGAAGCCTTGTTGGCGGCACAGGGCAGGGAGAGGTTGGTGGTCATGTTGTCGACCGAGAATCAGCGGCAGGATCTTGCCCGCTTGCGCGAGATGGGAGGGGTGTCCCATCTCGTGAAGCCAATTGGAGTTGACGATTTATTCGATGCGCTTTGCCTGTCTGAGGAAAAACTTGGCGCCGGCGACGATATTTTTGCCCCGTTCGATTTGGAAGAGAGAGCCGAGGCGGTGGGGCGAGTACTGAACATCCTCCTGGTCGAAGACAACCCGGTCAATCAGGAGTTGGCCACCCGTCTCCTGCAGCGCCGTTCGCATCGGGTTACGCTAGCCAATAACGGCATGGAGGCAGTGGACGCCTTCGGTGCCGGACAATTTGACGTGATCCTGATGGATATGCAAATGCCGGTGATGGGCGGCATCGAGGCCACGGAGGTCATCCGTTCGCACGAAATGCGACGTAGCTGGGTTGTCTCCAACGATTTTCGTCCGGTATACATCATCGCCATGACGGCGAACGTCATGGCCAGCGACCGGGATCGTTGTTTGCAGGCCGGCATGAACGATTATCTGGCCAAGCCGTTGCGCCCCGAGGAGTTGTATGCGGCCCTCGATCGTGTAATCGGCGACCTGGCTGGGAGTGCCTTGCCTGCCGCTGTTGTTCCGTTACCAACGGAAAACCTTGTGCTTGATCTGGCGGCTGCCTTGCAAGATATCGGCGATGTCGATCTGCTGGCGACCATGGCTGAAATGCTTTTAGCTGAATGGGATGATCATCTGGGGCGCATACGCCGGGCGATCGACGGGGAGGTTGCCGTCGATTTGCGCATGCATGCCCATACAATCAAAGGGTTGTTAGCCATGTTCCATGCCCAGAATGCGCGCGCGCTGGCGATGGATCTGGAGCATATGGCCATGGTTTCTGCAGGACTCGATTGGGGACGGTGTCGCTTGCTTTGTGCCAGTTTGATCGAGGAAATGGCCAGGATTCGTCCCTTGTTGTCCCGGTTCGTGGAACAGCGCGTAATTCATTGATATTTGCCTGAAAACGGCCTTTTCGGCTAAAATAGGAAGGTTAGAAAAATGCACAAGCGGGGAGGCGCGAGCCTTCCCGCTTGGCACATGAATAAGCAGAAAATCAGGAGAGCCGTCGTGTCGTTGCTGCCCTCATTCACACCCGCCATTCTCGCCCTCGCCGACGGAACGGTATTCAAGGGCCAATCCATCGGCGCTGATGGAGTCACCAGTGGCGAGGTGGTATTCAATACCGCTATGTCCGGCTATCAGGAGATTCTTACCGATCCGTCCTATTGCCGTCAGATCGTTACGCTGACTTACCCGCATATCGGTAATACCGGTTGCAATGCCGAGGACTTCGAGTCCGCTGCCAACTATGCTGCCGGGCTGGTCATTCGTGATCTGCCGCAACGCGCATCGAATTGGCGTTGCCAGGAGGATCTGTCCTCCTATCTGAAGAAGCACGGGATCGTCGCCATTGCTGGCATCGATACCCGTAAGCTGACTCGCATCCTGCGTGAAAAGGGTGCGCAGGCTGGTTGCATCCTGGCCGGTGAAGTCGACGAAACCAAGGCGCTGGCCATGGCCAAGGCCTTCCCGGGCCTGGCGGGCATGGACCTGGCCAAGGTCGTGTCGGCCAAGGCAGGTTACGCCTGGGCTGAAGCCGAGTGGACGCTGAAGGGCTACAAGCAACGTAGCGAAGAGCGCTTCCATGTTGTGGCCTACGATTTTGGCGTCAAGCGCAACATCCTGCGCATGCTGGCCGAACGCGGCGTCAAGCTGACCGTCGTGCCGGCGCAAACGCCGGCGGCCGACGTGATCGCCATGAAGCCGGACGGCGTCTTCCTGTCCAATGGTCCGGGTGACCCGGAGCCTTGCGATTACGCCATTGCGGCGATCTGTGAGTTCCTTGATCGCGGTATCCCGACCTTCGGTATCTGCCTCGGCCACCAGTTGCTGGCCCTGGCCTCCGGTGCCAAGACGCTGAAGATGAAGTTCGGTCACCATGGTGCCAACCACCCGGTCAAGGATCTCGATTCCGGCCAGGTGTTGATCACCAGCCAGAACCACGGTTTTGCCGTTGATCCGGAGTCGCTGCCGAACAATCTGCGGGCAACGCACGTATCGCTGTTCGACGGTTCGCTGCAGGGTATCGCCCGTACCGATGTACCGGCCTTCTCCTTCCAGGGGCACCCGGAAGCCAGCCCGGGTCCGCACGATGTGGCTTACCTGTTCGACCGCTTCCTCGACATCATGACGCGTGGCGTGGCTGCGCTCAACAACGCGCAATAAGCGGCACTGAGAGAGATACAAGATGCCGAAACGTACAGACATCAAAAGCATTCTGATCATTGGCGCCGGTCCGATCATCATCGGTCAGGCCTGCGAATTCGACTACTCCGGCGCCCAGGCCTGCAAGGCCCTGCGCGAAGAGGGCTACAAGGTTATCCTGGTCAATTCCAATCCGGCGACGATCATGACCGACCCGGAAATGGCCGACGTCACCTACATCGAGCCGATCACCTGGCAGGTCGTCGCCAAGATCATCGAAAAAGAGCGCCCGGATGCGCTGCTGCCGACCATGGGCGGCCAGACCGCGCTGAACTGTGCGCTCGACCTCGACCGCGAAGGTGTACTCGCCAAGTTCAACGTCGAGTTGATCGGTGCTTCCAAGGAAGCCATCGACAAGGCCGAGGATCGCCAGAAGTTCAAGGACGCGATGACCAAGATCGGTCTCGGCTCCGCACGCTCGGCGACGGCGCACAGCATGGAAGAGGCTTATCAGGTGCAGGCCGCCATCGGCTTCCCGACCATTATCCGTCCGTCCTTCACGTTGGGCGGCACGGGCGGCGGTATCGCCTACAACATGGAAGAGTTCGAGACCATCTGCAAGCGCGGCCTCGAAGCCTCGCCGACCAACGAGCTGCTGATCGAAGAGTCGCTGCTCGGCTGGAAGGAATACGAGATGGAAGTGGTCCGCGACAAGGCGGACAACTGCATCATCGTCTGCTCCATCGAGAACCTCGATCCGATGGGCGTGCATACCGGTGATTCGATCACCGTTGCGCCGGCGCAGACGCTGACCGACAAGGAATACCAGCTGCTGCGTAACGCCTCGATCGCCGTGCTGCGCGAAATCGGCGTCGATACCGGCGGTTCCAACGTGCAGTTCTCGATCAATCCGAAGGATGGTCGCTGCATCGTCATCGAAATGAACCCGCGCGTCTCGCGTTCGTCGGCGCTGGCTTCCAAGGCCACCGGCTTCCCGATCGCCAAGATCGCCGCCAAGCTGTCCGTCGGTTATACGCTGGATGAACTGACCAACGACATCACTGGCGGCAAGACGCCGGCGTCGTTCGAGCCGTCCATCGACTACGTCGTCACCAAGGTGCCGCGTTTCGCCTTCGAGAAGTTCCCGCAGGCCGACTCGACCTTGACCACCCAGATGAAGTCGGTCGGCGAAGTGATGGCTATGGGCCGTACCTTCCAGGAATCGCTGCAGAAGGCCCTGCGCGGCCTTGAGGTCGGTGTCGATGGCTTCAACCTGAAGTCGGTCGATCCGGAAGCCATTGATGAACAACTGGCCCGTCCGTCGCCGGACCGCCTGTGGTACGTCGCCGATGCCTTCGGCGTTGGCATGTCGGTCGAGAAGGTCTTTGAGCTGACCAAGATCGATCCGTGGTTCCTCGTCCAGATCAAGGAGATCGTCGATCTCGAACTGGCCGTGGAAAAACGCGATTTGGCCTCGTGCACCGCAGACGAGATCCGCTTCCTGAAGAAAAAGGGATTCTCCGACCGTCGCCTGGCCTATCTGCTGAAGACGACCGAGTCCGACTTCCGCAAGCGCCGTCACGAACTGAATGTGCGTCCGGTTTACAAGCGCGTCGACACCTGCGCGGCCGAGTTTTCGACCAACACCGCCTACATGTACTCGACCTACGAGGACGAGTGCGAGGCCAACCCGACTGACAAGAAGAAGATCATGGTGCTGGGCGGCGGTCCGAACCGCATCGGTCAGGGCATCGAATTCGACTACTGCTGCGTGCACGCCGCCATGGCCATGCGCGAAGACGGTTACGAGACCATCATGGTCAACTGCAACCCGGAAACCGTGTCCACCGACTACGATACTTCCGACCGCCTGTACTTCGAGCCGCTGACGCTGGAAGACGTGCTGGAAGTGGTTGCCATCGAGAAGCCGGTTGGCGTCATCGTTCAGTACGGCGGTCAGACGCCGCTGAAATTGGCTCTGGCCCTCGAAGCCAACGGCGTGCCGATCATCGGCACGACGCCGGAGTCGATTGACATCGCGGAAGATCGCGAGCGCTTCCAGAAGCTGCTGCACGAACTTGGCCTGAAGCAGCCGCCGAATCGCACGGCCCGTACCGAAGAAGACGCCTTGCGTCTGGCGCAGGAAATCGGCTATCCGCTGGTGGTTCGTCCGTCCTACGTGCTCGGCGGCCGCGCCATGGAAATCGTCCACGAGCAGAAGGATCTTGAGCGCTACATGCGTGAAGCGGTCAAGGTTTCGAACGATTCGCCGGTGCTGCTCGACCGCTTCCTGAACGACGCCGTCGAGTGCGACGTCGATGCCCTGTCCGATGGTGAGGAAGTCATCATCGGTGGCGTCATGGAGCACATCGAACAAGCCGGCGTGCACTCCGGCGACTCGGCTTGCTCGCTGCCGCCGTACTCGCTGGGCGCCGATGTCCAGGCCGAGCTGCGTCGCCAGACCAAGCTGATGGCCAAGGCGCTCAACGTTTGCGGCCTGATGAACGTGCAGTTCGCCATCAAGGACAACGACGTCTACGTGCTGGAAGTCAATCCGCGCGCTTCGCGTACCGTGCCTTACGTTTCCAAGGCGACCGGTCTGCAACTGGCCAAGATTGCTGCACGCTGCATGGCCGGGCGCAGCCTGAAGGACCAGGGCGTGACTGGCGAAGTCATTCCGCCGTATTTCTCGGTCAAGGAAGCCGTCTTCCCGTTCGTCAAGTTCCCGGGCGTCGATACCATTCTTGGACCGGAAATGAAGTCCACCGGCGAAGTCATGGGCGTCGGCACGACCTTCGCCGAAGCCTTCGTCAAGTCGCAACTGGCGGCGGGCGTCAAGCTGCCGCGCTCCGGCAAGGTCTTCCTGTCGGTCAAGGATAGCGACAAGGCCAAGGCCATCGAGATCGCCCGTCATCTTCATCTGGCTGGTTTCCAGCTGGTGGCGACGCGCGGTACCGCCCACGCCATCGAAGCCGCCGGTTTGCCGGTGCAGCCGGTGAACAAGGTGACTGAAGGCCGTCCGCACATCGTCGACATGATCAAGAACAACGAGATTTCCTTGATCATCAACACGGTGGAAGAGAAGCGCCAGGCGATCAACGATTCGCGTTCCATCCGTACGTCCGGCCTGCAGGCGCGGGTCACGATGTATACGACGATCTGGGGTGCCGAGGCGGCGGCGGAAGGTATCCGTCACCTGGGCGAACTCGTGGTGTATCCGATTCAGGCGCTGCACGCGCAGCTGCACTAAGACCAACCTTGAACCGCCGGGTAGCCCCGTTTCGGGCGCCGGCGGTTTTGCTTTTGCTGGGATTTGAAATGAGCAAAGTACCGTTGACCGTAGCCGGCGCCGAAAAATTGCGCGAAGAATTGCATCGGCTGAAGACCGTTGATCGTCCGTGGGTGATCGGCGCCATCGCCGAGGCACGTTCGCATGGCGATCTGTCGGAAAATGCCGAATACGATGCTGCCAAGGAGCGGCAAGGCTTCATCGAAGGGCGGATTCAGGAAGTCGAGGGCAAGCTGTCGAATGCCCAGATCATCGACCCGAAATTGCTCGATGCCGATGGCCGTTGCGTCTTTGGTGCCACCGTCGAGCTGGAAGACCAGGATAGCGGCGATAGCGTCACTTACCAGATCGTTGGCGAAGACGAAGCCGATATCAAGGCTGGCAAGGTATCGGTGTCGTCACCGCTGGCGCGTGCGGTCATCGGCAAGTATGCGGGCGACGTCGCGCAGGTGCAGGCACCGGGCGGCATGCGCGAATACGAGATTATCGACGTCCGTTACGAATAATTCCGTGCGCCGCTTGTCGGAAGCCCTCTACCGCGCTGCCATTGCTGCGTGGATCGGCGGCATGTGGGCAATCGGCTATATCGTTGTGCCGCTGTTGTTCGCCAGCCTGGGTGACCGCCAGTTGGCTGGAATGCTTGCCGGCAAGTTGTTTGCGCTGATCGGCTGGCTGGGGCTTGGCGCCGCCGCCTACCTGACGGTCTTCCTGATCGTCCGCTGGCAAAGTGGCGCATTGGCGCGCAGCGTATTCTGGCTGGTGCTGGTCGCGGCCTTGCTGGGGGCGGCCAGCCAGTTCGGCATACAGCCGCTGATGGCGCAGCTGAAGGCCGATGCACTGCCACTGGATGTGATGGAAAGCGCCATGCGCGACCGCTTTGTGATCTGGCATGGGGTTTCCAGCATCCTCTATCTGGTGCAGAGTCTGCTGGGCCTGGCGCTGGTAGTCTGGAGCGAGCGCGGGCTGCGCTGATCAGCCCTGGAAGCTGCGCTTCGTCCGGTGCGGCGCGGAGCGTTTGGTTTTTGCCTGATTTGGCGTGTGCACCGCAGCATTCGGATCAACGGGGCGCGGACGATAAATAACCAGCAGCTTGCCGATGTGCTGGACGGAGGCGGCAGCGAGTTCTTCGCAGATGCGTGTCAGATAGCCTTCGCGGTCGTCGCGGCTGTCGCCATAGACACGAATCTTGATCAACTCGTGGGCTTTGAGACTGACGTCGATTTCTTTGAGGACCGCATCGGTCAGGCCGTTTTCGGAAATCGAGACTACCGGATTGAGGCCGTGAGCGCGAGCGCGCAATTCGCGGCGCTCGATGGATGATAATTGCAGCATCGTAAACCTTTCAAAAACGGCATTTTACCGAATGAAGAGAACCAGAACCAGCAAGGCTTGGATGCGGGAGCATATCAATGATCCCTACGTCCAGCTGGCAAAGAAAGAAGGATGGCGTTCCCGCGCCGCGTTCAAGCTGATGGAGATGGACGACAAGGACAAGCTCCTGAAGCGTGGCGAGGTCGTCGTCGACCTCGGGGCGACGCCGGGCGGCTGGTCGCAGGTTGCGGTCAAGCGGGTCGGCGATGGCGGCCTGGTATTTGCGCTCGATCTCTTGGAAATGGACCCGATCCACGGGGTTCATTTCATCCAGGGCGATTTTCGCGAGGACGACGTATTGCAGCAGCTCGAAGAAATGCTCGGCGATCGCCAGGTGGGACTTGTAATGTCCGACATGGCCCCCAATATGTCAGGAGTGCCGCTGGTCGACCAGGCGCGCGTGATGCATCTGGCCGAACTTGGCCTGGAGTTTTCCAAGGCGCATTTGAAACCGGAGGGCGCCTTTCTGGTCAAAGTGTTCCAGGGCACCGATTACGAAGGCTTCGTGCGCATGATGCGCGAGACCTTCAAGACCGTGGCGGTGCGCAAACCCGATGCGTCGCGTGATCGGAGTCCCGAGCTTTATTTGCTTGGACGCACATTGCGCTGACAGATTTGTTTAGAATGCAGTTTTTTCGCTCGACGCCGTAGAAGGAGAGCAAGCTTGAACAACATGTTCAAAAACCTCGCGATCTGGTTGGTCATCGGTCTGGTACTGATGACGGTATTCAACCAGTTCAACAACCGCCAGGTTGCGACGGGATCCATCGAATACTCCCAATTCATCGATGAAGTGAAACAAGGACGTATTTCCAAGGTGGTCATGGAAGGTCGTACGCTGAAGGCGACGACGAGCGAAGGCAAGCGCATTACCTCCTATGCTCCGCCCGATCTGTGGCTGGTTTCCGATTTGCTGAAAAACGGCGTCAAGATCGAGGCCAAGCCGGAAGAAGAACCCTCCATGCTGATGAACATCTTCGTCAGCTGGTTCCCGATGATCCTGTTGATCGGCGTCTGGGTCTTCTTCATGCGCCAGATGCAGGGCGGCGGCAAGGGCGGTGCTTTTTCCTTCGGCAAGTCGCGCGCTCGGATGACTGACGAGGCACAGAACACCATAACCTTCGTCGATGTCGCCGGTTGCGACGAGGCCAAGGAAGAGGTTCAGGAACTGGTCGATTTCCTGCGCGACCCCTCCAAGTTCCAGAAGCTGGGTGGCCGTATCCCCAAGGGCGTCCTGATGGTAGGCAACCCGGGTACCGGTAAGACCTTGCTGGCCAAGGCGATCGCCGGCGAGGCGAAGGTCCCGTTCTTCAGCATCTCCGGTTCCGATTTTGTCGAGATGTTCGTTGGCGTCGGTGCTGCCCGTGTTCGCGACATGTTCGAGAACGCCAAGAAGCACGCCCCGTGCATCATCTTCATCGACGAAATCGACGCTGTCGGCCGCCATCGCGGTGCTGGCCTGGGCGGCGGTAACGACGAACGCGAACAAACCCTGAACCAGTTGCTGGTCGAGATGGATGGCTTCGAAGGCCACACCGGCATCATCGTCATCGCCGCGACCAACCGTCCTGACATCCTTGACCCTGCGCTGCTGCGTCCGGGCCGTTTCGATCGTCAAGTGGTGGTGCCGCTGCCGGATATCCGCGGTCGCGAGGAAATTCTCAAGGTGCACATGCGCAAGGTGCCGATTGCTGGCGACGTCAAGGCCGATATCATCGCGCGCGGTACGCCGGGTTTTTCCGGTGCCGACCTGGCCAATCTGGTCAATGAGGCCGCCTTGTTCGCGGCTCGCGGCAACAAGCGTCTGGTGGACATGGAAGACTTCGAAAAGGCCAAGGACAAGATCATGATGGGCGCCGAGCGCCGGAGCATGGTCATGACCGAGGACGAGAAGATGAATACGGCCTATCACGAATCCGGTCATGCAGTGGTTGCCAAGCTGGTGCCGAAGTCCGATCCGGTACATAAGGTCACCATCATTCCGCGAGGTCGTGCCTTGGGTCTGACCATGCAGTTGCCGGAGCAGGATCGTTACGCCTACGATCGCGAATACCTGATGAGCCGGATTGCCGTTCTGTTTGGCGGACGTATCGCCGAAGAGCTGTTCATGAACCAGATGACGACCGGGGCCTCGAACGATTTCGAGCGGGCCACCTCGATGGCGCGCGACATGGTGACCCGTTACGGCATGTCGGATCTGGGGGTCATGGTCTATGGCGAGAATGAAGGTGAGGTTTTCCTCGGTCGTTCGGTGACTCAGCACAAGAACGTCTCTGAGGCGACCATGCAAAAGGTTGATGCCGAGATTCGCCGCATCATCGACCAGCAATACGCGCTGGCGCGCAAGCTGCTGGACGAGAGTCGCGACAAGGTCGAGGCCATGACCAGGGCCTTGTTGGACTGGGAAACCATCGATGCCGAGCAGATCGACGACATCATGGCCGGCAAGCCTCCGCGTCCGCCGAAGCCGTCATCCGGTTCGGTGCGT
>JAYRUZ010000021.1:0-15938 GCA_041918795.1 Azonexus sp.
CCGGCTAGGGACAGGACCAGCAACCAAGGCAGCAGGCGGCGCATTATTTGCCTCCCTTGACATCGAAACCGCTTTCGCCCGGACCGGGCGGCAACGCCGGTGCGCCAAAGACCAGTCCCTGCGGAGAATCCTCCAGGATACGCAGGACACGGCTGAGCTGACGCGACGTCAGTGAGAAATCCGTTGCCAATTCGTTCAGACGCGGCATCAGGGCCGAGGTACCGCCCGCCGAGGCATCGCCGATGGCCACATCGAGCTTGTCGGTCGCTGCCTGCATCTTGCCGACCAGTACGCGCGTATCAGCCAGCAAGGGACCGACCTCGCCCATCGCCTGCGACAACTGCCGGACATTGCCGTCAGTCAGCACCTTGTTTACCTGAACCAGGGCAGTATTCAGTTGGGTCAGGGTCGGCTTCAGCGACGATGAGGTCGCTTCGAGATTGGCCAGGGTTGCCGTGAAATGGCGCCTGTTCTCCTCGCTCAGCACGTCGTTGGCACTGACCATCAACTGCCGGACCTGCTTCAGCGTCGCCACGCCCGTTTCGCCCAACTCGTCGAACAAGGACGGGATCATCGCAATCCTTGGCGGCTTGTCGTCGTTCGGCTCCAGTGGCTCCATGTCCTTACCGGTTTCGAGCAACAGGATATGCGCCAGGCCGGTGACCCCCTGATAGTTCAGTTTGGCTACTGTGCCGCGAGTCAATGGCACATCCTCGTTGATCGAAACCGTGATCAGAATGTTGCTGTAGTCGTCGGGATCGAGACGGATATCGGTCACCTTGCCGACCCGAATGCCACGATATCTGACCTGCGCCTGCGGGTTGAGGCCACCGATATTCTGCTTGGTAACGACAACGTAGTCGTGCGTATCGTCCTTGCCGCCTCCCAGCCAATAGAAGGCCACCGCCGCCGCGATACCAAGCAGCATGGCGAAGAGTCCGGCGAAGAAGGCGTGGGATTTGTTTTCCATGACTCGTGATTAAAGCAGTTTCTTGCGATCGCCGCCAAAGAAGCCGGTGACGAAGGGGTGATCGAGTGTCATTACTTCCGCTCGGGTGCCGAAGGCGATGATGTGCTGGTCGGCCAGGATGGCCACATGACTGGCCAAGCCGTGCAAGGTGGCGAGGTCGTGGGTGACCATGACGACCGTCAGACCCAGCGCTTTCTGCAGGCTGCCGATCAGTTCGACGAAATTCTGGCTGCGATCCGGATCGAGGCCGGCGGTGGGCTCATCGAGCAGCAGCAGTTCCGGTTCCAGCGACAAGGCACGCGCCAGGGCGACGCGCTTGACCATGCCGCCCGACAACTCGGCTGGCATCAGGCTCGCGTGCGCCGTTGCCATGCCGACCATGTCGAGTTTGAGATAGACCAGGCGCTTGATCCAGGCTTCGTCCAGGCAGCGCAATTCACGTAGCGGGAAAGCAATATTGTCGTAGACCGACAAGGCGGAAAACAAGGCGCCGTGCTGAAAAAGCATGCCGAGCCGACGACGGATGGAGCGCTGCAGGGCAATATCCGGATTCTGCAGATCGACCCCGAACAGGTGCACCTTGCCCGCCTGCGGCCGCAGCAGGCCCAGCACCTCGCGCAACAGCGTGGTCTTGCCGCTCCCCGAACCGCCGAGCAGGCCGACGATCTGGCCGCGCATGACCTTCAGGTTCAGATCGCGATGCACAACCTGGTCGCCGAAGGCCGTCGTCACGCCCTGCAGTTCAACCACCGGAATCATAGCTGTGGCAAACCGATCTGCCGCGTCAGCACGGCGAATACGGCATCGATCAGGATGACCATGGTGATCGAGGTGACGACCGAACTGGTCGTGCGCGACGACAGACTCTCGGTATTGGGTTTGACCCGCAAGCCGAAGTGGCAGGCGCCGAGCGCGATGACGTAACCGAAGACCAGCCCCTTGGCCAGGCCGATCAGCAGATTGGCGACCGGCACCGCGCGCGGCAGGTTTTCCAGGAAATAGACCAGCGACAGGTCGAGTTGCATCATGGCCGCCACCATGCCGCCGAACAGCGCCACTGCGGAGGTCCATAACACCAGCAGCGGCATGGCCACCGTCAGGCCGAGAATTTTCGGCAGAACGACACGGATACTGCGCGACACGCCCATGGTCGACAGCGCATCGATCTCCTCGGTCACCCGCATGACGCCGATCTGCGCGGTCATCGCCGAACCGGAACGTCCCGCCACCAGCACGGCGACGAGGACTGGCCCCAACTCGCGGATGATGGAAATGCCCAGAATATTGACGATGAACAGATCGGCCCCGAAGCTCTTCAGCTGCAAAGCCGACAGGTAGCTGATGGTGATGCCGATCAGAAAGCCGACCAGCGCAGTCACTGGCAAAGCCTGAGCCCCCGCCTTGTAGACGTTGGCGCTGAACTCGCGGAAGGGAAAATCGCCCGGATGTCTGGCGAGGTAGGCAAGATCGAGCAGCAATTGACCAAACACCACCAAGATACCGTGCAGGTTCGACCAGGCTCGGGCGCCCAAGGTCCGCAACAGGGAGCGCAGCCGAAAAGGCGTGGACGGCTCGGCGAGGGAAATTTCGGGCAAACGGGCGATCCGTTCGATACTGCTGCGGTGCACATCCGAAATAAGCAATTTTTCAGGCCAACGCCCTTGCCAGGTCCGCCATAGCAAAATGGCCGCCGCGCTATCCAGGCGACTGACCCCGGACAAATCCCACACCCGACTGCCGTTTCCGGCTTCGGCCAAGGCAAGCTGCAGGCCGGCAAGCAGCGGCTGCATTTCCGACAACACCCAGGCCCCGGTCAACACGGCCTGCGCCGCGTCCACATGCAACCGGGGTTCCTGGCTGCTCACTCGGCCTTCCTTGCCGCCCGCGACTTGACCTGGTATTCGCGCCCGATCTGCTTCCAGACGCTGGCTTCCTCGCCAAGCGCCGCCGCCGTCCACGGATTGGCCGCCAGCCATTCGCCTGGCAATTCGATCTGAAAGCCGCTAGCCAGCGGTTTGACCCGCCACGAGGGCAATTGCCGATCGTCACGCGTACGATGCAGCAGGACAGCGAAGCGCAGACAGAAAATCAGCTTCCAGGCGCTGTCCACCGCAGGAATGCCCCCCAACTTCTCCAGTTTTCCCCGGTGGCCCAAGACCAGCATGGCCAGGCGCGCCTGATCCTTTTTCGAGAAACCCGGCATGTCGGCATAGGTCAGGATATAGGCCCCATGCTTGTGGTAGGCGTTATGGGCGATGGATATACCGATTTCGTGCAAACGACACGCCCAAGACAGAAACTGGACGTCCGCTTCGCTCGGTGCCCCCTCCGACAACTGGGCCAGCGCCGACAACGCCGTTGCCTCGACCCGTTCGACCTGATCGCCCTCGACCTGATAACGACGCCGGAACTGCGTGACCGTCGAATCGCGCATGTCGTGATGATGGAAGCGTCCGAGCAGGTCGTACAACACACCGAGACGCAGCGCGCCATCGGCATAGATCATGCGTTCGATGCCGAGCTCTTCGAAGATCGCCGACATGATGGCGATGCCACCCGGAAAGACCGGCAGGCGGTCGCCCTTGATACCGGGCAAATCGAGCGCCTCGGCCGAACCAGCCTTGACCAGCAGCGCACACAGACGATCCAGACCTTCGCGCGTGATGCCACTCTCGCCGTTCGGATTCAGTCCGTTCAACTCCAGCGCATCGGCAATCGCCCGCGCCGTACCGGAAGAGCCAACCGCCTCTTTCCAGCCCATGCGTTGATAGTCGTAGGCAATCAGCTCGATTTCCTTGGCCGCTGCGATCTGCGCTTCGCGCAGCCGCTTCTTGTCGATCTTGCGATCCGGAAAGAAGCGCAGCGTGTAGCTGACGCAGCCCATATAGAGCGATTCCATCACCTGCGGCTCATGCCGCTTGCCGATGATGAATTCGGTCGACCCGCCACCGATATCGACCACCAAACGCTTGTGCGTCGCCATCGGCATCGAATGCGAGGCGCCAATGTAGATCAGGCGCGCTTCTTCGCGACCGGCGATGATTTCGATCGGAAAACCGAGTGCTTCCTCGGCTAACGGCAGGAACTCCATTGCATTCTTGGCCACACGCAAGGTATTGGTCGCCACCGCCCGCACGGCGCCCGAATCGAGCCCGCGCAAGCGTTCGCCGAAACGCCGTAGCGCATCGAGCGCGCGGGCCTGCGCCGCGGCATCCAGGCGCTTGTCGGGCATCAATCCGGAAGCCAGGCGAACCGGCTCCTTCAACGAGTCCAGCGGGTAGATCTGATCGTCCACCACCCGCCCGACCTGCAAGCGGAAGCTGTTGGAACCCAAATCGACCGCGGCCACGGTTTCGTAAATCATCTGGTGCAATGCTTTCTGGTCCGGAATAGCCTGTGATTCTAACACCCGGCCCGCTCGGGAATTCTTACAAGAAAGTCATAAAAAAGACCCGCCGGCACAGGCCGACGGGTCTTTTGGGCAGAACGAAAAGCGCTTAGCTGGCCAATGCGTTCTTGATCTGTTCCAGCGTGGACGGATCCTCGATGGTGGTCAGATCGCCCGGATCACGACCTTCGGCCAGCGCCTGCAGCGAACGACGCAGCATCTTGCCGGAGCGGGTCTTCGGCAAACCGGTGACGAAGTGCACGCGGGCCGGACGGGCGATGGCACCGAGGATGCCATCGACGGTGGCGAACACTTCCTTCTCCAGCGCCTTGACCAGTTCCGGGGTCGCCACCTTGGAAGCATCCTTGACGACGGCGAAGGCCATCGGCATCTGCCCCTTCAGCTTGTCTTCGACGCCGACCACGGCAACTTCCGCAATAGCGGCGTGGTTCTGGATCGCCTCTTCGATTTCGCGGGTACCCAGACGATGACCGGCCACGTTGATCACGTCGTCGGTACGGCCGAGGATGGTGAAGTAGCCTTCGTCATCCTTGATCGCCCAGTCGTACGAGGAGTAAACCAGCGGCTCCTTGAACAGCGTGAAGTAGGTCGACACGAAACGGTCATCCTGGCCCCAGACGGTGGACAGGCAGCCCGGCGGCAGCGGCGGCACGACGGCGGCGATACCCTTTTCGTTGGCCTCGCACTCTGAACCGTCCTCGCGGAAGATCTTCAGGTTGTAGCCATAGACCGGGAAGGACGGCGAACCGAACTTGATCGGCGTCTTTTCGACACCGTGCAGTGCGGCCAGCATCGGCCAGCCGGTTTCGGTCTGCCAGTAGTTGTCGATCACCGGCTTTTGCAGTTCGTTCTGGAACCACTCGTGCGTCGGCTGATCCAGCGGCTCGCCAGCCATGAAGACGTGCTTCAGCGACGACAGGTCGTACTTGTGCATGTAGGCCGGATCCTGTTTCTTCAGCACACGCGCAGCAGTCGGCGCCGAGAACATGACATTGACCTTGTACTTCTCGACGATCTGCCACCAGATGCCCGGATCCGGACGCAGCGGCGTGCCTTCGTACATCACCGTCGCCATGCCGGCGATCAGCGGACCGTAGATGATGTAGGAGTGACCGACCACCCAGCCGATGTCGGAGGTGGAGAAATAGGTCTCGCCTTCGCCACCGCAGTAGATGTGCTTCATCGACGAAGCCAGCGCCACGGCGTAACCGCCGGTATCACGCTGCACGCCCTTCGGCTTGCCGGTCGTCCCGGAGGTATAGAGGATATAGGACGGCTCGGAGGATTCCAGCCATTCGCAATCGACCTTGGCATCCATGAACTGCTCGCGCAGGGAGGCGTAATCGGCATCGCGTCCTTCGACCTTGTTGAACTCCGGATCGAGACCGCGATTGACCATCAGCACCTTGGCCGGCTTGTGCTCGGCCAGTTCGATGGCTTCGTCGAGCAGGTGCTTGTACGGCACAGCCTTGCCGCCGCGCATGCCGGCATCGGAAGAAACGATCAGGGTCGGCTTGGCATCGTCAATGCGGGTGGCCAGCGAACCGGAAGCAAAACCGCCAAACACCACCGAGTGGATGGCGCCGATACGGGTCGCGGCGAAGATCGCGAAAGCCGCCTGGGCAATCATCGGCATGTAGATCAGAACGCGGTCGCCCTTCTTGACGCCGAGGCTCTTGTAGATCGCGGCCATGCGCTCGACTTCGCGCTGCAACTCGGCGAAGGAGTAAACCTTCTCTTCGTTGGTTTCGGTCGAGATGTAGATCAGCGCACGGTCGTTCGGACGCTTGGCAGCGTGGCGATCGATTGCGTTGTAGCAGAGGTTGGTCTTGCCACCGACGAACCACTTCGCGAACGGCGGACGGGAATAGTCGCAAACCTGCGTGAACGGTTCCTTCCAGTCGATGAGTTTGGCCTGCTCTGTCCAGAACTCGTCCGGTTTTTCGATGGAATACTGGTGAAACTCCTTGTACGTCGCCATAAAGCTCCCTCTAATCTAGATTTTCCTGCACTACAAAAAAACAATGAACGGGCTATTGTGTTTTGCTTTCCCATTCACTCAAACGGTGCTCGATCTCTGCCGCCGGCAGAGCCAAACCCAATTCCTGACACATCAACTTCAACAACGGCAGCAACTGCCTGGCCAGCTCTGGCAGATGCGGCAATACCGGAGCGCTGCGATCAGCTGCCAACAACTCCAGGGCATGATGGATGGTAATCGGTCGAGTAGCCGGCAGAATGCCGCCCGTTTCCGTCCGATTGCCACCGGCCGCCATGGCGGCCGCCATACGCTGACCGGCCAATTCAAGCAAGGCGCCGGCCGAGCCGACCATATCGGTGGGTACGCTGGCCACGCCGATACTCACCGTCAAGGCGATAGTCTCGCCGGCCACTGTCAAACGCGCCAGTTCGACAGCCTGACGCACCCGCTCGGCAAACTTGGCGCAAAATCCCGGCGCAGTCCCCGGCGAAACGACAGCGAACTGACCGCTACCAAAGTGGCCCAGACTATCTTCCTTGCGCATCTTGCCAACCAACATCGTGGCGAAGCGCAAACCAACCTGCTCGGCAACCGTCGCCCCCAGACGCTCGCTCAATCCGGCGTAGCCGTCGAAGCCCAGCACCATGACACTGACATCACCCCCCTGCCGGGCGGCATGCGACAAGGCCTGAGCCGCCTGCAACTCGAGGTACTTGCGGGTAAACAAACCGCTGACCGGATCCTGAACCAACAACTGGCGACCGGACTCCAGGTTTTCCTGGGCCGTGGATAGCTCCAGCAGATTGTTCAGGCGGGTCAGCAACTCGCTCCCGCCAGCCCCCTTAGCGACAAAATCCGAAACGCCGAGTTCGCGGGCTTTTGCCCTTTCCTCTTCGGACTCCTCGCCCGATACCAGAATGAAAGGCAATTGCTGGAGGCGACGCAACCTTGATGCCCGCACCCGTTCCAGCAGCTCGAGGCCGTTCAGTTTTGGCATCTGCAAATCGGATATCACCGCGCGGATCGAGTGATCGAGCACGAGCGCCTGCCAGGCGGCCTCGCCATCGACTTCCTCGCGGATGTCGAAATGCCCCTTCAGGTGCTGGATCAAGGTGACCCGAACAACCCTCGAATCATCGACGATCAGGATACGCGGCAACGAGGCCACCTCAACCCCCGGCGATTTCCACGACCACCCGGCCCTTAGCTCGCCCGGCGATATATTCTTCGAATACTTGCGGCAGCCCATCGAACGGGATGCGCCGCGCCAGCGAGGCCAGATGCGGAGGTGTCAGATCTGTCGCCAGACGCTGCCAGACGCCTGAGCGGTAGGGTTCGCGGATATAGCCCGAATCGACGCCGAGCAGCGACACGCCGCGCAGGATGAAAGGCGCGACCGTGGTATTCAATTTCATGCTTGCCGCCAGGCCAATGCTGGCGATCGTTCCGCCCTGCTGCATAGTGCTGGCGATCCAGGCCAGCACATCGCCGCCCAGATTATCGACCGCACCCGCCCAACGCGCACTATCGAGCGGGCGAATCTTCGACAGATCAAGGTTCTGGCGTAACATGATTTCCGCCGCACCGAGTTCACGCAGGAATTCCGATTCGGACTCTTTGCCGGTCAAGGCCACGACGTGATAACCCAACTTGGCCAGCATGTCGATGGCGAGACTGCCGACCCCGCCGGTCGCACCGGTGACGATGACCGGCCCCTTGTTCGGACGCAGGCCGTTTTCTTCCATGCGCACGATACCCAACGCTGCCGTGAAACCAGCCGTACCGAGCACCATCGCATCGAAGAGAGACAAGCCGGCCGGCAGGGGTACCACCCAGTCGCCGGGAACGCGGGCGTATTCGGCATAGCCGCCATGATGGGCGACGCCGATATCGAAACTGGTGGCAATGACCGGATCGCCGGGTTTGAAGCGCGGATCGCTGCTATCGACGACGACACCCGAAAGGTCGATACCGCCAACGCAAGGAAAGCGCCGGATGATCTTGCCGGCACCGGTCGCTGCCAAAGCATCCTTGTAATTGACGCTGGAGTAAGCGACGCGGATAGTGACATTGCCGGGATCGAGTTGGTCCTCGTCCATCCGGACAAAACCGCTCTCCACTTTACCGTCGCGTTCTTCAATCAGCAGTGCCTTGAAGGACTCCATCGTCGCCTCCCTCCTAAGACGTTAAATTGTATTCATAATTACGGATTATGAACATAGTTATAGGCATTCCAGCACCGTAACTTTACAGATGCATAGTTTTCAAATACATTTCAGCCCCATGCGCAAAATCCTGACCTCAATCCTCTTCGCCTCCGCAATGGTTGCCGGCAGCATCGGCACCACTGTCGCTGCCGAGCAGGGACGCAAGGCGGACGAGGCACTTTCCTTCCTTGAACGTTACACCAACGCCGCTCAGGATGTCATCCTGCAAGGCTTGAAGCTGGTGGGCGTGCGTTATCGCTTCGGCGGCAACAACGAGGACCAGGGCCTGGATTGCAGCGGCTTTGTCCGTCTGGTTTTCGCCGACAGCATCGGTGCCTCCCTGCCGCGTACCGCTCGCGAAATGAGCGAAGTCGGCCAGCAGATTGATACCTCGCAGCTGAAGCCGGGCGACCTCGTGTTCTTCAACACCATGCGTCGTGCCTTCTCGCATGTCGGCATCTACCTGGGCGACAACCATTTCCTGCACGCGCCGCGTGCCGGCGCCGAAGTCCGTGTCGAAAGCATGGAAAGCAGTTACTGGGTCAAGCGTTACAACGGCGCCCGTCGAATCATCGACGGCAACTGAGAAGAGCGGCAGATGCCGCTTTTTTATGGTCACCACAAAGTAACCATTCTCATTTACACAAATCAACTCTCCAGCTAGACTCTCCGGGTAACAGACCACCTTGATTGGAGAGAACTCGATGCGCCTGCTTTCCCACCTGTTCGCATCCGCCCTTGTCGGCCTATCCTTGGCAGCCCACGCGGACGAGAACGTGTTGAATCTATACTCGGCCCGCCATTATCAGACCGATGAAGCGCTGTACGCCGACTTCACCAAGCAGACCGGTATCCGGATCAACCGGATCGAGGGCAAGGAAGACGAACTGCTCGAGCGCATCAAGAACGAAGGCGCCAACAGTCCGGCCGATGTCTTCCTGACCGTCGATGCCGCCCGTCTCGCCAAGGCGCATGAACTCGGCCTGTTCGCCCCGGTATCGTCGAAAGTCCTGGATAGTCGCGTTCCCGCCCACCTGCGCACCGAGGACTGGTATGCCTTCTCGACCCGCGCCCGCGTCATCGTTTACAACAAGGCCAACGTACGCGCCGAGGACGTTCGCAACTACGAGGATCTGGGCAACCCGAAACTGAAGGGCAAGTTCTGTTCGCGTTCCGGTTCGCATCCGTACAACCTGTCGCTGATGGCCTCAATCATCGCCAACCAGGGCGAGGCCAAGGCCGAAGAAGTGGCCCGTGGTATGGTCGCCAACTTTGCCCGCGCCCCGAAGGGGGGCGATACCGACCAGATCAAGGCCGTCGCCGCCGGCGAATGTGGCGTTGCCATCTCGAACACCTACTACCTGGCCCGCATGCTGCGCTCCGCCAAGAGCGACGAAGTGAAAGCCATGGAGAAGGTCGGCATCGTCTGGCCCAACCAGACGACAAGCGGCGCTCACATCAACGTTTCCGGCGGCGGCATGCTGAAAACCGCGCCGCACAAGGCTGCTGCCGTCAAATTCCTGGAATACCTCGCTTCCGATTCGGCCCAGCGTTATTTCGCCGACGGCAACAACGAATGGCCGGTCGTCGCCAGCGTCCAAGTCACCAATCCGGCGCTCGACGCGATGGGCAAGTTCAAGGCCGACAAGTTGCCGGTCAAGAACCTGGCGATGTACCAAGCCAAGGCGCAGATCATCTTCGATCGCGTCGGATTCAAATAAGCCTCTTCCCGAAAGCCCCTCTGCCTGCCTAGAATGTGACAGGCAGAGGATTCTTTCGATGGCATACAAGAACGTCGTACCCAGCAAACTGATGGAGGCCGTGAGGGCCGGCAACGTACAGGGCGTAGTCAGCGCACTGGAAAGTGGTGCCGACCCCGATGAGGCCGATGTCCATGGCTTCCACGGCCTGCCCTTGCGAACCGCCTGTTTCTCCGGCCATTGCGCCATCGTCCGCGAACTGTTGGCACGTGGTGCCAACATCGATGCAGGAACAGCCGATGGCCCCGGCGCCCCCTTGCGACTCGCCCTGCGCGCCGGTCACCGGCAACTGGTCACCCTATTGCTCGATGAGGGCGCCGCAATTCCCTCGGGCATTGCCATCGACCCCGAACTGATCCCGAGCAGTCACCCACACGCCCTCAACCGAGCCCAGGCCATCGATTTCCCTTACGACAACCTGATTGAGTTCTCGGGCGGCCAGGGCAGCATGACCGACACCCACCTGGCCACAGCGACGGGAACCGAAACCAACGTACTGACCATGGACCTGCTGCGTTTCAACGAAAGCGACGATGCCACCGTACCGTCGCGCGAACGCAACCTGGACCAGGAACTGCTGATCGATCCCGAACACATGTGGTCGTCGCGGAACGGCCGGAAATAACCGGGTCTAGGCGCGGCGCGAACGGGATATCTGCCGCGACAAGGCGATCAGCGGCAACAACCCTACGGCGACGATAGCTAACGCCGCCGTCGATGCTTCGGCCAGACGCTCGTCCGAAGCCAGCGTATAAGCCTGCGTCGCCAGCGTATCGAAATTGAACGGGCGCATGACCAGCGTTGCCGGCAATTCTTTCATCACATCGACAAAAACCAGCAGCCCCGCCGTCAGCAGGCTGCCGCGCAGGATCGGCGCATGTACCCGACGCAGCGTCGCCCCCTGCCCCAGGCCGAGGCTGCGCGCGGCATCGTCCATGCTCGGCGTGATCTTGGCCAGGCTGGCCTCGACCGTATGCAGCGCCACCGCGAGGAAGCGCACCAGATAGGCGTAGATCAGGGCGGCGATGCCGCCGGTCAGCAGCAATCCCGGATTATGGCCGAACCAGGCCGCCCATTGCGCCGCCAGCCAGTTGTCGACGCGAGTGACCGGAATCAGCACCCCGACGGCAATGACCGCCCCCGGCACCGCGTACCCAAGCCCGACCAGGCGATTCAAGCCCTGCGCGAACAGTGTCTTCGACAGGCGGGCACTGTAGGCCAGCAACAGGGCGAGCAGGACGCCGATGGCGGCCGTGCAGCCGGCCAGCACGAAACTGTTGCGCGATAGCAGCAGGAAACGTTCACCGAACTGGGCATCGCCCTCGGTCAGCGCCATCTTGAGCAACAAGAGCGCAGGCAAGACGAAGCCAAGCAATAGCGGCAAGGCACAAGCCAGCGTCGCCAGCCAGCCCCATCCCCCGGACAACTTCGCTCCGGCCAACGGGCGATTGCGTCCGGTCGTATTGTGGTAGCGCGCCCGGCCACGCGATACCCGTTCGGCCATCAACAGGAAAAGCACGAAGGCGAGCAGCATGGCGGCCAGCTGCGCTGCCGCGATGCGGTCGCCGAGCGAGAACCAGGCGCGATAAATGCCGGTAGTGAAGGTGTTCACCGCAAAGTAGGCGACCGTGCCGTAGTCGGCCAGGGTCTCCATCAGCGCCAGCGCCACACCCGAGACGATGGCCGGGCGCGCCAAGGGCAGCGACACCGAAAAGAAGGCGCGCCACGGTCCAAGGCCCAGGGTCCGCGCCGCTTCCAGCATGCCGCTGGCCCGCTCCAGGAAAGCCGTGCGCGCCAGCAGGTAGACGTAGGGATAGAGCACGCAGACGAACATCAGCATGGCGCCGGGCAGCGTGCGGATATCGGGAAACCAGTAGTCGCCGAATTGCCAGCCGAACCACTCACGCAGCGTGGCCTGTACCGGGCCGATGAACTGCAGGAAATCGGTATACACGTAGGCCATGACATAAGCCGGCACGGCCAGCGGCAGGACGAGCGCCCATTCGAAGAAGCGCCGGCCGGGGAAGTCGTGCATCGCCGTCAGCCAGGCGACGCCCACGCCGACCACCGCCACACCGCTGCCGACGCCGAAACAGAGCCACAGCGAATTGGCGATGTAGTCGCCGAGCACCGTCTGCGCCAGATGTGACCAAGTGTCGCTGGTGCCGCCGACGAACAGGTTGAGGCCGACGCTGGCCACCGGCAGGCCGGCCAGCAGGGCGACGACGACGGCGAAGACGAGAAGCGGGGAAAGTGAAGGCGCGCGCATGGTGTGAATGCGAATTATAATCGACAGCCATGGCTCAACTCGAACTCAATGGCGTCGTTCAGCGCTACGGCAAGCAAACCATCGTCGATGGCGTGGACTTCCAACTGGAAACCGGCAGCATCGCCTGCCTGCTCGGCCCCTCGGGCTGCGGCAAGACCACGCTGCTGCGCTGCATTGCCGGCTTCGAGGATGTCGCCGGCGGCGAAATCCGTTTGCACGGCGCAGTCGTCAGTTCGGCCGACCAGCGCGTCGCCCCGGAAAAACGCCGCATCGGCATGGTCTTTCAGGACTACGCCCTGTTCCCGCACCTGACTGTCGAACAGAATGTCGCCTTCGGACTCGGTCGCCGTGCGGATGAAGAAGCCAGCCGGCGCGTCCGCCAGTTGCTCGCCACGGTCGGCCTGCACGGCCAGGGCGACAAGTATCCGCACGAGCTCTCCGGCGGCCAGCAGCAGCGCGTGGCCCTGGCCCGCGCCCTGGCGCCGCGGCCGGAACTGATCCTGCTCGACGAGCCGTTCTCCAACCTCGATGTCGGCCTGCGCGAGCGCCTGTCGGTCGAGGTGCGCGAAATCCTCAAGCGCGAGGGCTCAACCGCCATCATGGTCACCCACGACCAGCACGAGGCCTTCGCCATGGCCGACCAGATCGGCATCATGTACGAAGGCCGCATCCAGCAATGGGACGTGCCCTACAACCTCTACCATCGCCCGGCCAACCGCTTCGTGGCCGATTTCATCGGCCAGGGCGTGCTGGTCACCGGCACCGTGGGTGAAGAAAACAGCGTGCGCATGGAACTGGGCACACTGATTTCGGACACGCCGGTTTCCTGCAACGAAAGCTGCACGACCTGCGACGACGGTTGTGCCGTCGACATCCTGCTCCGCCCGGACGACATCGTGCACGACGACGCCAGCCCGGTGCAGGCCGAGGTGCTGCACAAGGCCTTCCGTGGCGCCGACATCCTGTACACCCTGCGCCTGGCGAGCGGCACCGAAGTGCTGTCGCTGGTGCCTTCGCACCACAACCATGCGCTCGGCGAGAAGATCGGTATCCGCCTCGATGCCGACCACGTAATCGCCTTCAAGAAAAACGAGGGTGGCTCGACGGCCCCGCGCACCGAGCATCCGGTCACCTGGCAGGCTGCGGGCGGCCGCTGAGGGCGGCAGCACGGCATGATTCCCTATCTCGCCCCGTTCGATCCGTTTCCGCCGGTTGAAACGGCACAGGAAGAGATGGGCGGCCTGCTCGCCGTCGGTGCCGATCTGTCGCCGGATCGCCTGCTCGATGCCTACCGGCGCGGCATCTTCCCGTGGGGCACGGTCGAAAGCTACCCGCTGTGGTACAGCCCCGACCCGCGCATGGTGCTCTTTCCCGAGGAATTCCGCCTGACCCGCTCGCTCAGGAAGACGCTGCGCAGCGGCCGCTTCGAGGTCCGCTTCGACCACGATTTCCCGGCCGTCATCGCCGCCTGTTCGGCCATGCCGCGCCCCGGCCAGGACGGCACCTGGATCACCGACGACATGCTTAACGCCTACTGCCGCCTGCACGAACTCGGCTGGGCGCACTCGGTCGAAAGCTATGTCGAAGGCGAGCTCGTGGGCGGTCTGTACGGCCTGGCCATCGGGCGCATGTTCTACGGCGAATCGATGTTCGCCCGGCGCAGCGACGCCTCCAAGGTCGCCTTCGCGCATCTGGTGCGGTATCTTGTTACCCATCAGTTCGGCATGATCGATTGTCAGATGCGTACCGACCACCTCGCCTCGCTCGGCGGACGCGAAATTCCGCGTGCCGCGTTTTTGGCCCGTTTGCGGCAGTGCACCGCAGCAGGCAGCCCGCGCTCGACCTGGTCGGGCGACGGCCTCGATCTGGAGAGGTGACATGTCCCTGCCCGACGACGCCAAGCTCCCCTTCTCGCTGCTGCAGTTCTACGCCACCTCGCCCTACCCGTGCAGCTACCTGGCCGACCGCGAGGCGCGCTCGCAGGTGGCCACGCCGGCCCACCTGATCAATACCGAGATCTACAGCGCGCTGGTCCGCGCCGGCTTCCGGCGCAGCGGCATCTTCACCTACCGGCCGCATTGCGACCTCTGCCAGGCCTGCGTTCCCGTCCGCCTGCCGGTGGCCGAACTGGAAACGGACCGCAGCCAGCGCCGCGCCCTGAAGCGCCACGACGACCTGCAAGTGCGCGAATTACCGCTGCTCTTCCGCGACGAGCACTACGAGCTGTACAACCGCTACCAGCAATCGCGCCACCCCGGCGGCGGCATGGACGAGGACAGCCACGAGCAATATGCCCAGTTCCTGCTGCAGAGCCGCGTCGATACGCGCCTGATCGAATTCCGCGACGGCGAAGCCCTGCGCATGGTCAGCGTCATCGACGTGCTCGACGACGGCCTGTCGTCGGTCTATACCTTCTTCGACCCCGATCTGCCGCAAGCCAGCTTCGGCGTCTATAACGTGCTCTGGCAGGCGGCGCAGTGCCGCGCCATCGGCCTGCCTTATCTCTACCTCGGCTACTGGATCGCCGAAAGCCGCAAAATGGCCTACAAGGCCCGCTTCCATCCCATCGAGGGGCTGATCGACGGGCACTGGGCCCGCATCGAACCCCAACCCGCCACGCCATGAACAAACTCATTCCCCTGGCCCTGTTCGCCAGCGCCGCCGCTTGTGCCGCCGATGCTTCCAGCGAGCAACGCCGGCCCTACACCTGCGACAACGGCAGCCGCATCGAGATCGGCTTTGCCGCCGACGCCGACGGCCGCCCCTTCGCCCGCCTGCATTTCGCCGACGAAGCCTTGACCCTGCCGCAGGTGCCGAGCGCCTCCGGCACGCTCTACCGCAGCGGCGACATCCGCCTGAGCACCAAGGACAACGAGGCCATGTTCGAGGACGGCAAGGGCAATCTCCGCCATTGCCGCCAGGGCGACCAGCCGCCGGCCGGCTATGCTCCGCCCGCCGCCAGCAACAACTTCATCGACCTGCACGGCAACGTGCGCTACCTGGCGCGCATCGCGCTGCCGCCCAACGCCCTGCTCACCCTGCTGATCCAGGACATCGCGCGCCCCCGCCCGCTGATGCTGGTCGAGCAGCAATACGAGCTGAACGGCGCCCAGGTGCCCATCCCTTTCGCCGCCACCATCGACCGCGACCTGGTCGGCAAGCGCGCCCGCATCGCCATCAGCGCCCGTATCGAAGTCGGTGGCAAGGTCCGCTTTGCCAGCGCCAAGCCGGTTCCGGCCATGCAGGACGGCCAGCCGGTAGCGGTTGAGTTGATACTGAAGCCGGTCGGCCGTGCGCCGCGCTAAGTCGATGCGGCCACGCCTCGCCCTGGCCGGCCTCGCC
>JAYRUZ010000022.1:0-15580 GCA_041918795.1 Azonexus sp.
GGCGCGACAACTCGACCAGCAGTTCCCAGAATTCGTCGCGCGCCACCGGGTCGACGCCGGAAGTCGGCTCGTCGAGGATCAGCAGCTTGGGCTCATGGACCACGGCCACCGCCAGCGACAGGCGCTGACGGATGCCGAGCGGCAGATCGGCGGCGGCCTGGTCGGCGTATTCGTCCAGCCCGAAACGCTGCATCAGCTCGGCAATGCGCGGGCCGCGCCGGGCCTCCGGCAGGTGGAACAGTCGGGCGTGCAAGTCGAGGTTGGCCGCCACCGTCAATTCGCCGTAGAGCGAGAAGGATTGCGACATGTAGCCGACCTGCTTGCGCGTCTCCAGGTCCTTGGCGTCGACCGTCTTGCCGAACAGCTTGGCCTCGCCGGAAGTCGGCGGCAGCAGGCCGGTCAGCATCTTCATCGTGGTCGTCTTGCCGCAGCCGTTCGAGCCGAGGAAACCGAAAATCTCTCCCTCGTCGATCTTGAAGCTGACCCCATCGACGGCCACGAAATCGCCGAAGCGCTGGGTCAGCCCCTCCGCCTCGATGGCATAGCCCGGGCTGCTATCGAGCCAGGGCGGGATGACCAGTTCCTGATGCGCCCGCCGCTTGTCTTCCGGCAGCAACTGGATGAAGGCGCCGTCCAGCGTCGCCTGCCCGGTTTGCGCGCGCAGTTCGGCCGGCGTGCCGGTGCCGATCACCTTGCCGCCGTCCATCGCCACCAGCCAGTCGAAGCGCTCGGCTTCCTCCATGTAGGCCGTCGCCACCAGCACGCTCATGCCCGGCCGGCGGGCGCGGATGCTGTCGATCAACTCCCAGAACTGGCGACGCGATAGCGGATCGACGCCGGTGGTCGGCTCGTCGAGAATCAGCAGGTCGGGATCGTGAATCAGCGCGCAACACAGCCCGAGCTTCTGCTTCATGCCGCCGGACAGTTTGGCCGCCGGACGGTCGGCGAAGGGCGACAAGCCGGTGGCGGCGAGCAGTTCGCCGATGCGCGCCTCGCGTTCGGCCTTGCCCTGGCCGAACAGGCGGCCGAAGAACTCGACGTTCTCGAAGACCGACAGCGTCGGGTAGAGATTCTTGCCCAGCCCCTGCGGCATGTAGGCGATGCGCGGCTGCACCGAGGCGCGGAAATGGCGGTCGCCGATATCGCCGCCGAGCACCTCGACCTGGCCGGTCTGGATCTGCCGCGCCCCCGAGACCAGCGCCAGCAGCGAGGACTTGCCGACGCCATCCGGCCCGATCAGGCCGACCATGCAGCCGGCTGGCAATTCGATATCGACACCGTCCAGCGCCGCCACGCTGCCGTAGCGCTGGCTGACCTGATTTAGTTGGGCGACCGGTGTGCCCATGATGATTTACTTTCCGTCGATCTGCAGGTTGGCCGGCCAGGCCGCGTTGGCATCCAGCTTGACGTAGGCCACGCCGGGCATGCCGCCCTTGGCCAGGTCGCGATGCGCTGCCAGCCAGGCCGGATCGGCCTTCACTTTCAGGCGGAACATCAGCTTCTCGCGCTCGGTCCGCGTCTCGACCTCGCGCGGCGTGAATTGCGCCTTGGCCGCGACAAAACTGACCTTGGCCGGAATCACCTGCCCGGCCAGCGCATCGAGCACGATGCGCGCCTCGCTATTGACCGCCACCTGTCCGGCCTTCTCGGTCGGCAGGTAAATGGTCATGTACATGTCGGACAGATCGACCAGGGTCAGCGCCTTGCCGCCGGCAGCCAGCACCTCGCCCGGCTCGGCCAGGCGATAGAGCACGCGGCCGGCGATCGGCGCCTTCAGCGAGGTGTCGCTCAGCGTCGCCTTCAGGCTATCCACCTTGGCCTGTGCCGCGGCGACGCCGGCATCGGCCTCGGCCACCCGGCTCTGCGCCTGCGCCATGCCGGCCATCGCGCCTTCCATGCCGGTCTGGTCGGTATCGAGCTTGTTGCGGCTGATGAAACCCTTGCCGACCAGTTCCTCGGAACGCTTCAAGGTTTTTCCGGCCAGCGAAACGTCGGAACGCGACTTGCGCACCCCGGCCCGCGACTCATCGACCGCCTTCTGCGCCTGCACCACCTGCGCCTCGGCTACCCGCAACTGGGCGCGCAGATCGTCGGCATCGAGCCGCCCGACGACGGCATCGGCCTCGACACTATCGCCCTCGCGCGGCCCCAGCTCGGCCAGCCGCCCGGCGATCTTGCTCGCCACATCCACCTCGGTCGCCTCCAGGCGGCCATTGCCCGAGGCAAGGCCCGGCGGTAAGGCGCTCTGGCGCTGCTGGTAAAGGTAATAAGCGCCTGCTGCGGTGCACAGGGCTAAAAGGGCAAAAATTGAAATTCTTTTTAGGCTAGAGCGGTTCATGCGACACCTGTTCAGCTACTGACCGATGGGTCATTAAGTGATTCGATTATAGGCCCGCCCCCCGGCAGGCGCCAACACCGATTCAGTATCCCTGCCCATCCCTCGGAGTATCTCGCACAATTCAATGCCCACAGGCCGGTGCGCTGCCATCCACGCCGCGCAACTCCGGGCGCTGGAAAGTGCTGCGCACCTTGCCACTGCTGCCGTCGAACAGCACGCCGAAACGCGCCATCAAACCCCAGTCGTCGCAGAACAACCATTCCCAGGCCAGTTCGTCGCGCGCTTCGAAATAGACCGACCACGCCGGATTGGGCGGCCCGATCAAACGCTGCACGCTATCCTTGTCGTCGATACCAGTGCGAATGCGGGCGAAATGCGTCATGTCGAGCACTTTTTCCACCCGCTGCAATTTGCCGTCAGCGTCCAGATGAACCATGAAGGTCTGCGTTCCGGCCGGGCCACGCGGATAGGCCCACAGTTCGCCGCCATCGTCCTGAGGCCAGCGCATCGCCGGCGCGCCCATCGTGGCCTGCACACTGTCCCGGCCGTCGATGCCGGGACGCAAACCGCGTCCGTCGTAGGAAGTGCAAGCGGCCAGAAGTAGCGAACAACCGATCAACAGGAAAACCAGGCGATTCATGGGCGAGATATCCGAAACAATTCGATGGCGATCAAGCGGCATCGCGCAATCCTCGGTGAAATGAGGCAACACATTCGATACGGCATGTCCCGCCATTTTGCCACCGGGTCTTAAGCTCCCGGTGAAACTCGTGCCAGCCAGGCGTCCACGCGAGGGCTGCGGCAAAGCACCTGCAACAACCCGAAGGCTTGCTGCACATGATTTTCTGCCGAATCGGATAACGCTTCGCCCAGTTCGAAGCTTTCACCGCGTACACAGAGCACAAAGGCCGGCGGCGGCTCGCTGCCCTCGGTTTGCCGAAAAACCTGCAATACCGCTTCGGGCGACAGTTCGTGCGTCGTATAGGCCATACCGGATGATGAAAACACCTGGTCAAAGCTGAACGGAGCCGGCGTACCTTCACCGGCATCGATGAACAGGGCCAATTTCCGTTCCCGCAGATCGAGTGCATGCTCGATCTGCAACTGGAAATCCTCGATCAGCTCGAAGCCATCGCTCAATCCTTCTGCATCGAGCCAGACGAGCAGCCGTTCGAACAGCGCCGGGCCGATGGCATCGTCGCCCCGGCTCGGGTTGCCCACTGCAAAGACGACGACCGGTGCCGTCATGCCCGGCTCAGGCTATGCACCAAGCTGCTGTCCGCATCGAGCAGTTCGACCGCCAGTGGCATCTTGCCCAGCGCATGCGTGGCGCAGGACAGGCAGGGATCGAAGGCGCGGATGGCCACCTCGATGTGGTTCAGCAAGCCTTCGGTGACCTCGCGGCCATGCAGGTAACGGTGCGCCACGTGACGGATCGCCTCGTTCATCGCCTGGTTGTTGTTGGTCGTCGACACGATCAGGTTGGCCATCGTGATCAGGTCGTTCTCATCCACCTGATAGTGGTGGAACAAGGTGCCGCGTGGCGCCTCGATGACGCCGACGCCTTCCATCTGGCGCTCGCCCTGGACCATCAGGTCATCGGACAGCAGATCGTCGTCGTGCAGCAACTCCTTGATCACCTCGGCGGCGTGCAGCATCTCGATCATGCGCGTCCAGTGATAGGCCAGCGGTGCGTGCATCGGCGTACCGCCGGCGTAATCGACGAACTCCTTGCGCTCGCTCTCGGCGAACGGGGTCGAAATCTGGTTGCAGTTCTGCACCCGGGCCAGCGGGCCGACCTTGTACCAGCCATCCTGCTTGCCGAGCGAGCGGAAGTACGGGAACTTCATGTAGCTCCACGCCCGCACTTCTTCCTCGATGTACTCGTTGTAGCGCTGGTAATCGACGTGGTCGAAGATCAGTTCGCCGTTGTCGTCGCGCGCACGCAAGGTGCCGTGGTAGAAATCGAGGTCACCGTTGTTGCCGACCAGCGACATGAAATTGGAGCGGAAGATGCCGAAGCTGTTGTACAGCCCGGGGTCCTGCGTGTGCACCTTCTCGATCAGCTTCACCGCATCGCGCGACCACTGGACGATGTGATAGATGTCCTTGAGCAGTTCGTCGCGCTCGGCCACGGTCAGCGACTTGTTCATGCCACCCGGCACCGCACCGGTACCATGCACGCGTTTGCCGGAGGTAACGCGAATGACCTCCTGGCCAAACTTGCGCAGCAGCACGCCGCGCTTGGCCGTTTCCGGATGCGCCATGGCGACGCCGACGATGTTGCGCTGGGTCACGTCGCTATCGAAGCCGAACAGCAGGTCGGGCGAGCACAGATGGAAAAAGTGCAGCGCGTGCGATTGCAGCATCTGGCCGTAATGCATCAGACGGCGCAGCTTCTCGGCGGCCGGCGTCAGCTTCCGGGCGCCGACGATGACGTCGAGCGCCTTGGCGGCGGCCAGATGGTGCGATACCGGGCAGATGCCGCACAGGCGCTGGACCATGACCGGCACTTCCCAGTACGGCCGGCCCTGGATGAATTTCTCGAAGCCCCGGAATTCGACGATATGCAGGCGCACCTGGTGCACCTTGTTCTGGTCGTCGAGCAGAATCGTCACCTTGCCGTGCCCTTCGACCCGCGACACCGGGTCGATCGCCACGCGGCGCAGGGTTTCCGGGTGTTGGGCGGTTTCCAGATTGAAAGTCATGCGAATCTCCTCAGCCGCTCAATCGTAATGCATCAGGCCATGGCCCAAGGCTGGCTCCCTACCGGCCAGCAGGTCGGTCAGCACCTTCCAGATGGCATCGCCGGAGGGCGGGCAGCCGGGAATGAAATAGTCGATCTTCACGACCTCGTGGATCGGGTGCACCTTGTTCAAGGGCAAGGGCAGTTCCGGATCGTTCGGGATCATGCCGTTGGTCAGGCCAGGGCTGGTGTGATAGACCTCTTCCAGGATAGTAGTCAGGGGCAGGTGGTTGCGCTGGGCCGGCAAGCCGCCGGTGACCGCGCAGGCCCCGAGGGCGATCAGGATTTTGCAGTTCTGGCGGAATTCGCGCAGGACATGCACGTTCTCGGCGTTGCACAAGCCGCCCTCGATGATGCCGATATCGCAATCCGGGCTGCAATGCTTGATGTCGGTCAGCGGCGAACGGTCGAACTCTATGTGTTCAAGCAAGGTAAACAAGCGCTCGTCGATATCGAGGAAGGACATGTGGCAACCGAAGCAGCCGGCCAGCGAGGTCGTCGCCACCTTGAGTTTCTTCTTTGCACTCATCTCAGCGGCCCTCCGTCGAACCGACCGATTCGGCAATCGGCGCCTTGTCGTATTTGCGTTCGCCAATCGGCACGGCAAAGCCCTGGTGTTTTTTCAGGATGACGCCGACCGGGCAAACCTGCGCCGCCTTGTCGTCGATGGTGAAATTGGTATCGGCCAGGCGACCGGACTTGGCATTGACGATCAAATGCGTGTCGATGCCGCGCCCGGACAAGGCAAAGACGTTCTTGCCATCGACGTCGCGACTGGCCCGCACGCACAGGGAGCACAGGATGCAGCGATTGAAATCAAGCACCACGTCAGGATGCGAAGCATCGACCTGACGATTCGGGAAGAAATGGTCGAAATGCGGGCTCATCATGCCCAGGTGGTAGGCCGTGGCCTGCAACTGGCAGTTGCCGCTCTTCTCGCACGAGGGGCAGAAATGATTGCCCTCGACAAACAGCATCTGGGTCAGCGCCCGCCGCTCGGCGTTGATTTCCTCGGTATCGCTCTCGACCACCATGCCCGGCGCCGCGCGCATGGTGCACGATGCAGTCTGCCGGCCATTGACCTTGACCGTACATAACTTGCACGAGCCATGCGGCTTGAACTCCGGGTGGTAGCACAGGTGGGGAATGAACACCCCGGCCTTGTCGGCGGCCTGCAGGATGGTCTGCCCATCGGCGAAAGGTATGGACTTGCCGTCCAGCGTAAAGCTCATGCTCATGCTGCACCTCCGTGTTCGCTGCTCAGATGCGCGCCGGCATCGTCGCGCCCGGTCATCTGCCGCGCCTCGGCCAGCGCACGGTCGAGATCGAAGGCGGGAACGTAGTCCTGCTGCATCATCCGCTTGTCGTAGGCCGGGCGGAACTTGGCCAGGGTATCGAGCACCGGGTTGCACGCCGTATGACCCAAACCGCAATGGCTCATCGACTGCAGCAACAGGTTCAGTTTCTCGATCTCGGCCAGGTCGTAGGGCGAACCGGCCCCCTTGTGCAGCTTGTCCATCAGGTTCTTCAGCAGCGAAGTACCGACCCGGCACGGCGTGCAGAAGCCGCAACTCTCATGCTGGAAGAAATGCACATAGTTGCGCGCCACCTCGAACATGTCGCGGCTGTGGTCGAAGATGGTGAAGGCGCCGGCCGTCGGAATGTCCTCGAAGCCGATGATGCGGTCGAATTCATCCGGCCCGACGCAAATGCCCGAAGGGCCACTGACCTGCACCGCCTGCGTGTCCTTCGCGCCGCAATCTTCCAGCACCTGGCGCACGCTGACGCCGAACGGGTATTCGTAGATACCCGGCCGCGCGCAATCGCCCGACACCGACAGCACCTTGGTTCCAGCCGAATGTTTGGTGCCGATGGCGGCATACCAGTCGCCGCCGTTCAGGGCGACCATCGCTGCCGCGGCGAAGGTTTCCACGTTGTTGACCACGGTCGGCTGGTCGAGATAGCCATTGGTCACCGGGAAGGGCGGGCGGTTGCGCGGCGTGCCGCGCTTGCCTTCGAGCGATTCAATCAGGGCCGACTCCTCGCCGCAGACATAGGCCCCGGCTCCGAGGTGAATCTCGATATCGAAATCCGCCCCCGGCAGCCCGAGGATGTTCTCGCCCAGCAATTTCTCGCGCCGGCGGTGGATCAGTACCGCATTCAGGTGATCGAGCAGGTAGCGGTATTCACCGCGTAGATAGAGGAAGCCGCGCGTGGCACCGACGGCGTAGGCGGCTACCGTCATGCCTTCGAACACCAGATCGGGGAATTTCGAGAGCAGCACGCGGTCCTTGAAGGTGCCGGGTTCGCCTTCGTCGGCGTTGCACACGATGATGCGCTGGGCGCCGGCCTTGAGCGGCGCATTGCGGCAAGCCTCCCATTTCAGCCCGGTCGTGAAGCCGGCGCCACCACGGCCGCGCAGGTTGGCCCGCTTGATTTCGTCGAGCACGGCAATCGGCCCGCCCATGCCGCTGGGCAGGCCTTCGCGCCAGGAACGCATGTTCGAGGCCATCAGCCCTTCGTCCGGCGCCCGTGCCCGCGCCGCGCGCAAGGCGTCGCCCGGCGTCAGGTCGCTGCCGAGCAGCACATCGGCGCGACGGATGTTGTCCTCGATCTTGAAGAACTCGGCCGGCCACTGCGCCATCGGCACCCGCTCGCGGATCAGTTCGGCGATCTGGTCGATGCGCGACTCGGTCAACTGGCCGATGGCGTAGTTATTGACCAGCATGCCCGGCCCCTGGTCGCACAGGCCGGTACAGGAAGTCATCGCGACGCTGACCAGGCCGTCTTCCGACACCTTGCCCGGCTCGACCCACAGCGCATTGCACAGGCGGTCGCGCAGGTCGCGGTTGCCGCCCATGCGGTCGGTGACGTTGTCCGAGAACAACACCCGGTACTTGCCACGCGGTTGCAAATAGAAAAACGAATAGAAGCCGGCGACGCCCTCGATCTTGGTGCGCGGCACGCCCAGCGTGACTTGCAGACGGTCGATGGCTTCCGGCGAGATCCAGTCGCAGGCTTCCTGCACTTCGCGCAGAATCTGCACCATGCAGGTGGCGTCCCGCTTGTAGCGGGCAACGACCCGGTCGACCACGCCAGCGACGGCTTCGGCATGCATTTCGTTGATGGCCACGACGATCCCCCGGGAAATCCTATGACGGAGGAAAGCGTAACACCGCCAGATTTCCGTTTCTTGTCGAATATCAAAGACCTGACTTTTCGCCGACATGTCGCCAGCGAAGCGATCTGACCCAGGTCAACTTCCCAAGGCTGGAATGTGCCAGAATGATGCTGCACCACAGCATCTGTTTTGGCATGAAAATTCGTAACATTCATGCAATTTTGTTGCAACGCAGCAACATTATCCAACTTAAAGAAGAGGAAGAACAGCATGACCACGACAGAACAAGCCCTGCTCCCGCTGGCCGGCAAGAAAGGTCTGATCACCGGCGTCGCCAACGACAAGTCGATCGCCTATGCCGTGGCCAAGGCCATCGTCGCCCTCGGCGGTGAAATCGCCCTGACCTACCAGAACGAAAAAACCGCCAAGTACACCCAGCCGCTGGCCGAAGCGCTCGGCGCCAAGTTGTTCGAACGCCTCGATGTTGCCGAACCGGGCTGCCTGGAAGGCGTCATTGCCAAGTGCGGCGAAGCCTTCGGCGAACTCGACTTCGCCATCCACTCGATGGCCTTCTGTAACGCCGACGACCTGCACGGCCGCGTCATCGACGCCTCCGAAGAAGGTTTCGATTCGGCGATGAACGTTTCCTGCCACAGCTTCCTGCGCATGGCCAAGGCGCTGGAGCCGCTGATGGCGCACGGTGGCTCGCTGATCACCATGTCCTACCTCGGCGCCGAGCGCGTCGTCCGCAACTACGGCGTCATGGGCATCATCAAGGCGGCGCTCGAATCGGCGGTCCGCTACATGGCCTACGATCTCGGCCCCAAGGGCATCCGCGTCTTCGCCGTGTCGCCCGGCCCGATCATGACCCGCGCCGCTTCCGGCATCGCCAATTTCAACACCCTGCTCGAGAATGATGCCGAAAAGGCGCCGCTCGGCCGCACCGTCACTATCGACGAAGTCGGCGCGCTGACCGCCTTCCTGTGCACCTCGGGTTCCTCGGGCATGACGGGCCAGACCATCTACGTCGACGCCGGCGCCCACATCGTCGCCTGAAGCAGTAAAAACCGGCTGCTGCGGTGCACCGGGTAAAAAGGCAAAATTCCGGACGAGCGGCACACTCCGTGCCGGCTCGCCCGACTGGGAGAGCAAGATGGCAGAACAAGCAGACGGACTGATTCCCGACCCCGTGCCGGACCACCCGCTGTTGCGCGGACGCCAGGAAATCGGCCGCGGCGAGAGCACCATCGTGCTCGAAGCGCCGAGCGTCGATGGCCAGGAACGCGTCTACAAGGTGCTCTCCTCGCCCACCGACTACGCCTATTACACGGCGCCCGACCGGCCGACCGGGCGCCACTTCCCGGTCGTCTTCGCCGATCACGGCACGGCCGGCAAATCGAGCCGCGGCTTTCCGTTCCACATCGTCGAAGTCGAGCGGCTCTATCCCCTGCCCGGCGCCGGCGATACCGCCGAAGTGGCGACCAAGCTGTCCACCTCCTACTTCGACGCCTGCATGATGTGGCGCAACCTGGCCCAGGACATGGGGCGCATCGCCCTGCACCACCTGACGGTGACGCCGATGGGCTGGAGCGACGCCGTCCAGGAGTCGCTGCAAGCGCTGGAAACCTTCACCAACGAATACGGCGCCCTGCCCGACCTGATCAAGGCCGACAACCTGATGATGCGCAAGGACGGCACGCTGGTCTTCTCCGACCCGGTGTTCATGGAGTAAGGCGATGACCATCAACCACATCCAGTACACCTCGCGCAAACTGGCCGAGCAGTTGCGTGGCTCGCCCTACATGGCGGTCATCTCGATCACCGACCCGACGACGCCGGAAGCCCGGCTCGACCCGCTGTTCCGCCACGTGCTGCGCCTGTCCTTCTTCGATGCCGTGCCGGCCGACGAATTCATGCCCGCCCTGCCCGGCCTGTTCGAGCGCAACATGGCCAAGCAGATCAGTGCCTTCCTGAGCGAACTGCACGCGGCACCCTTCGATATTTCACTGATGGTGCATTGCGAGTACGGGGTCAGCCGCTCCGCTGCCGTCGCGCTGTTCGCCGAGGCCCTGTGTGCAGCCCCGCTGGAAGCACGCGAATTCACCTACGAAGCCAACCAGTGGGTGCTCGACCAGTTGCTCGCCCTGCACCCCGAGCTTGATGCCTGCCCGCCATCGCCGCTGATCAGCCATGAAAGACGACGTGCGGCACGCTAGCAGGACAGACCCCAATTCAATTGAGTGCTGCACCGCGGCACCCTATACTTTTTGAATATTCCCGATATGGCGGAGCGCGTATGAACACCCAGACCGAACAACGCTATCTGGTCAACAAGACCTACGAAGAAATCAAGGTGGGCGATTCGGCGAGCCTGAAACGCACGCTGATGCCCGAAGACGTCAAGCTCTTCGCCGTACTGACCGGCGACATCAACCCGGCCGTGGTCGATCCGGGCTATTCGGAAAGCGGCATGTTCCGCGAAGTGATCGCTCACGGCATGTGGAGCGGTTCGCTGATCTCCACCGTGCTCGGCACCCAGTTCCCCGGCCCGGGCACCATCCTGATCGACCAGAACCTGCACTTCGCCCGCCCGGTCACCATCGGCGACACGATCACCATCACCGTCACCGCCAAGCAGAAGTTCGATCACAACAAGCATGTCATCCTCGATTGCGTCTGCACCAACCAGGAAGGCCTGCAGGTCGTGCGCGGCACGGCCGAAGTGCTGGCGCCCAACGAAAAGGTCGCACACCTGCAGGAAGTGCACATGCCGGAGATTCGCATCGACGACAAGCACGAGCGCTACACCCATCTGCTGTCGCGCGTGAAGGGGCTGGAGCCGATCCCGACCGCCGTCGCCCACCCGTGCGACAAGGAATCGCTGAAAGGGCCGGTCATGGCCTTCCAGGCCGGCATCATCGAGCCCATCCTGGTCGGTCCGGAAGCGAAGATTCGTGCCGTGGCCGAAGAGAACGGCATCGATCTGACCGGCATCCGCATCGTCAATGCCGCGCACAGCCACGATTCGGCAGCACTCGCCGTCTCGCTAGTGCGCACCGGCGATGCCGAGGCGCTGATGAAGGGCAGCCTGCACACCGACGAACTGATGGGCGAGGTCGTCGCCCGGGCCAACGGCCTGCGCACCAACCGCCGGATCAGCCACGTCTTCGTCATGGACGTGCCGACCTATCACCGGCCCTTGCTGATCACCGACGCCGCAATCAACATCGCCCCGACGCTGGAAGAAAAAGCCGACATCATCCAGAACGCCATCGAACTGGCCCACGTGATCGGCATTCCCGAACCCAAGGTGGCCATCCTGTCGGCGGTCGAGACGATCAACCCGAAGATCCAGTCCACGCTCGACGCCGCCGCCCTGTGCAAGATGGCCGACCGCGGCCAGATCAAGGGCGGCATCCTCGATGGCCCGCTCGCCTTCGATAACGCCGTCTCCATCGTCGCCGCCAAGACCAAGGGCATCAAGTCGGCCGTCGCCGGCCACGCCGAGATCCTCGTCGTGCCCGATCTCGAATCCGGCAACATGGTCGCCAAGCAGCTCGAATACCTCGCCAACGCCCTGACTGCCGGCATCGTGCTCGGCACCAAGGTGCCCATCGTTTTGACCAGCCGCGCCGATTCCGCCGAAACGCGCACCGCCTCGTGCGTCATCGCCGCGCTGATCGCCCACGCCAACCGCAGTAACGGAAAAGCCTGACATGAAACAAGCCATCCTGACGATCAACGCCGGATCGTCCTCCATCAAGTTCGCCCTCTTCCCGCTCAATCACCAGATTTCGCCGCTGGCCGAAGTCTCCGGCCAGATCGACGGCATCGGCACCAGCGCCACCAAGATGGTGGCCAAGGACAAGGCCGGCGAAAAGATCGCCGACCAGACCATCGCCGGCGAACGCGTGTCGCATGACGTCGCGTTCGACGCCCTGCTCAAGTGGTTCCAGGCCACCCAGGCCGGCTGGCAGATCGTTGCCGTCGGCCATCGCGTCGTCCATGGCGGCGAGCGCTACAGCAAGCCGACGCTGATCGACGACGTGGTCCTCGGCCATCTGGAAAGTTTCATCCCGCTCGCCCCGTTGCACGAGCCGCACAACGTGGCCGGTATCAAGGCCTTGCAGACCCTGCTGCCCGAGGTACCGCAGGTCGCCTGCTTCGATACCGCCTTCCACCGCACGCAGCCGGAAGTCGCCCAGACCTTCGGCCTGCCGCGCGCGCTGACCGCCGAAGGCATCAAGCGCTACGGCTTCCATGGCCTCTCCTACGAATTCATCGCCCGCGCCCTGCCCGAGCATTCGCACCGCGCCAACGGCCGAGTCGTTGTCGCCCACCTCGGCAACGGCGCCAGCATGGCGGCCATGGTCAATCGCAAATGCGTCGCCACGACCCTCGGTTTCTCGACCATCGACGGCCTGCTGATGGGCACCCGCTGCGGCAACCTCGACCCCGGTGTCGTCCTGCACCTGATGGAAACGAAGAACTACTCGGTCAAGGACATGACCCGCATCCTGTACAAGGAATCGGGCCTGCTCGGCGTATCCGGCCTCAGCCAGGACATGCGTACCCTGCTTTCCAGCGACAAGCCGGAAGCGCATGAGGCGGTCGATCTCTTCTGCTACCGCATCGCCCGCGAACTCGGCTCGCTCGCTGCCGCAGCCGGCGGCCTCGACGCCCTGGTGTTCACCGGCGGCATCGGCGAGCACGCCGCCGAAGTCCGCCGTCGCGTCTGCCTGCTTTCCGAATGGCTGGGCATCCGGACCAATCCGGAGGCCAACGCGCGTCACGACATCGTGATCAGCGCCGGCAACAGCACGGTCGACGTACTGGTCATTCCGACCAACGAGGAATGGATGATGGCCCACCACGCCCAGACCCTGCTCGCCCTCTAAAAAATATTTTTATTGCATAAGCCCCAGCGAAAAAACTCGCTGGGGCTTTGTTTTTTTGGGCTTTTCCAGGCCATGACATAGGCAATCCAACCCGAGACACAACACCCCGTATTTAGTCAACGGATTGTATCCACCCACTAGATATAGTAGATTCCTCCTCCATCACACTACTAACATCGAACTGTCGAGAGGAGCCTTAATGAGCAAAGTCGCCGAGCAGCTTTCACTGACCGACATTCCCGCACCGCCGCAATTCGCTCCTCTGCCCGAGCAGGAAATTTCCGGCGAAGTGCTGGTTGAAAAGTACGCCAAGGGCAAGGAAACCAATGTGCACGACGTGCGCAAGCGCGTGGCCTGGGCTCTGGCCCAAGTCGAGCAGGAAAAGGACCGCGCCCATTGGGAGGCCAAGTTCCTGTGGGCCCAGGAAAACGGCTTCATCCCGGCCGGCCGCATCAACTCTGCCGCCGGTACCGATCTGCAGGCGACGCTGATCAACTGCTTCGTGCAACCGGTCGGCGACTCCATCGTCGAGACCACCGACGGCAAGCCCGGCATCTATACCGCCCTGGCCCAAGCTGCTGAAACCATGCGTCGCGGCGGCGGCGTCGGCTACGACTTCTCCTCCATCCGTCCGCAGGGCGCCCACGTCAAGGGCACCCAGTCGCGCGCTTCCGGCCCGGTGTCGTACATGCGCGTCTTCGACCGCTCCTGCGAGACCGTCGAATCCGCCGGCGCCCGCCGCGGTGCCCAGATGGGCGTACTGCGCTGCGACCATCCGGATATCGAGGAATTCATCCACGCCAAGGACCACGGCGACCTGACCAACTTCAACATCTCGATCGGCGTGACCGATGGCTTCATGGAAGCCGTTGATGCCGACACCGACGTCGAACTGGTGCACCGCGCCGAACCGAACGTCGAGATGAAGTCCGAAGGCGCCTATCAGCGCGACGACGGCATGTGGGTTTACCGCAAGGTACGCGCCCGCGACCTGTGGGACCAGGTGATGAAGTCCACCTACGATCACGCCGAGCCGGGCATCCTGTTCCTCGATCGCATGAACAAGGATAACAACCTCAATTACTGCGAAGTGATCGAGGCCACCAACCCCTGTGCCGAACAGCCGCTGCCGCCCTACGGCTGCTGCTGCCTGGGTTCGATCAACCTGACCCTGTACGTCAAGAACCCGTTCTCCGAGCAGGCCGAATTCGATTTCGACGGATTTGCCGAAGTCGTTCGTCTGTCCACCCGCATGCTCGACAACGTGCTCGACGCCACCCACTGGCCGCTCGAGCGCCAGCAGCAGGAAGCCGCCAACAAGCGCCGCGTCGGCCTCGGCTATACCGGGCTGGGCGATGCCCTGGCCATGCTGCGCCTGTGCTACGACAAGCCGGAAGCCCGCGCCATGGCGGCCCGCATCAGCGAATTCATGCGCGATACCGCCTACCTGACCTCGGTCGAACTGGCCAAAGAGCGCGGCGCCTTCCCGCTGTTCAACGCCGAGCTGTATCTGTCCGGCGGCAATTTCGCTTCCCGTCTGCCGAACGACATCAAGGCCGAGATTCGCAAGCACGGCCTGCGCAACTCCCATCTGCTGTCCATCGCGCCGACCGGCACCATCTCCCTGGCCTTCGCCGACAATGCCTCGAACGGCATCGAACCGCCGTTCTCGTGGACCTACAACCGCAAGAAGCGGATGCAGGACGGTACGATCAAGGAATACTCGGTCGAGGATTACGCCTGGCGTCTGTACAAGCACCAGGGCGGTGATGTCGCCAAGCTGCCCGACTACTTCGTCACGGCCCTGGAAATTTCCGCCAAGGCCCACGCCGACATGGTCGCCGCCGTTGCCCCGTACATCGACACCTCGATCTCCAAGACGGTCAACGTACCGGCTGACTACCCGTACGAAGAGTTCCAGGATCTGTACATGCAGGCCTGGAAGTCCGGCCTGAAGGGTCTGGCCACCTATCGTCCGAACAGCGTGCTCGGCTCCGTCCTCTCGGTCGAACCGGCCAAGACCGAAGCCGCCCCGGCGGCCGATGCCAAGGCGCCGCAGGATTTCGTCTCCGACGCCAACCGCCGCCTGTCGATCAAGAACCTGCCGGCCCCGGTGCTGGCCAGCCTGCGCTGGCCGGGCCGCCCGAGCCTGCCGGAAGGCAATCTGTGCTGGACCTACATGGTCGACTCGCCGATCGGCAAGTTTGCCCTGTTCGTCGGCCACGTCGAACCGGAGGGCCGTGCCTGGCCATTCGAAGTCTGGGCCAACGGCCCGGCCGAACCGCGGGGCCTCGGTGCCGTCGCCAAGACGCTGTCGATGGATATGCGCGCCAACGATCACGGCTGGCTTGCCATGAAGCTCGAAGCCCTGGCCAAGACGCCAGGCGATGCCTTCGAAATGCAAATGCCGCCGCATGGCGAGCGCAAGCGCATGCCATCGGTCGTTTCGGCCATGGCGCAAGTCATCCAGTGGCGTG
>JAYRUZ010000023.1:0-15428 GCA_041918795.1 Azonexus sp.
CGATTCAGGCCATTTTTCACGGCCGTCATCTCGGCCAGGATGGCCACGGCGATCTCCGGCGGCGTGCGGCTACCGATGGGCAACCCGACCGGCCCGTGCAGGCGATCGACCTCGGCCTGCGACAGGTCGAAATACTGCAACAGGCGCTCGCGCCGCTTGCCGTTGTTGGCCTTCGAACCCAGCGCCCCGACATAGAAAGCCGGCGACTTGAGCGCTTCGAGCAAGGCCAGGTCATCCAGTTTTGGATCATGCGTCAGCGCCACCACGGCGCTGCGCGGATCGAGCGCCAGTTCGGTCACCGCATCATCCGGCATGGCCATGATCCGCTCGCTGCCCGGCACATTCCAGCCATCGGCATATTCGCCGCGCGGATCGCAGATGTAGACGCGATAGCCCAGGGCCAGCGCCATCGTCGCCAGGTAACAGGAAATCTGGCCGGCCCCGATGATCAGCAGGCGCCAGGCCGGCCCGTGCAGGGTGAGCAGCATTTCACCATCCCATTGCAGGGTGTCGCCAGCCGAGCCGCTGTCGATGCTCACCGTACCGTCGATCAGCGACACCTGACGGCGCGCCAACTGGCCGCCGCCGATGCGCTCGGCCAATTCGGCAAGCAGACCGGCATCCGGCGCCGGTTCGAGCACCAGTTCCAGCGTGCCGCCGCAGGGCAGGCCAAAACGATGCGCCTCGTCGGCCGTCACCCCGTAGCGCAACACGCGCGGCAGGGTTTCGCCGGCGAACTCGCCAGCGCCGATGCGGCGAATCATGTCGTCCTCAATGCAGCCGCCCGAGACCGAGCCGATCACCTGCCCGTCATCGCGCACCGCCATCCAGGCGCCCGGTGGGCGCGGCGCCGAACCCCAGGTCCGCGCCACGGTGACCAGCATGAAACGATGCCCGGCCGCCGCCCACTGGCGGGCGGCATCGAGTACCTGCTTATCCAGACTGTCCATGTCACACCGCCAGTTCATTGGTGTTGAAAGGCAGATTGCGCAGCCGCTTGCCGGTCGCCGCCGCGATGGCATTGGCCACGGCCGGCAGGACCGGCGGCACGCCCGGTTCGCCAACGCCGGTCGGGGCCGCCGTCGACGGCACGATATGCACCTCGACCTTCGGCATTTCGCCGATACGCAAAACCGGATAAGCATCGAAATTGCCCTGCTCGACCCGCCCTTCCTTCAAGGTGATGGACTGGGTCATCGCGCCGAGGCCGAAGCCGATACCGCCCTCGATCTGCGAGCGGATGTTGTCCGGATTGATCGCCGTGCCGCAATCGACCGCGCTGACGATGCGATCCACCTTGACCGTGCCGTCCCTGGCCACGGTCACTTCGGCCACATGCGCGACATAGGAGTTGAACGACTCATGCACCGCCACTCCGCGGCCACGCCGTTCGCCGGCCTTGGCCTTGAGCGGCGTGCCCCAGGCCGCTTTCTCGGCAGCCAGCTTGAGCACCCCGGCGTGACGCGGATGCTTGTCGAGCAACTCCAGGCGCAAAGCCACCGGGTCCTTGCCCATCGCCGCCGCCACTTCGTCGAAGAAGGCTTCGGTGGAAAACGCCGTATGCGACGAGCCGACCGAACGCCACCACAGCACGGGCACCGGAATATCGGTCGGCGTGTGCAGATCGACCGTCAGGTTGGGAATGGCATAGGGCAAATTGGAAGCGCCCTCGACCGACACGCCATCGATGCCGTCCTTGACCAGGAAAGCCTCGAACGGCGAGCCGATCAGGATGGACTGCCCGACCAGCCGATGCTTCCAGCCGGCCAGCTTGCCGCTGCCGTCGATGGCTGCTTCCAGCGCGTGGTGGAACAAGGGGCGGTAGTAGCCGCCGCGCATGTCGTCCTCGCGCAGCCAGACCAGCTTGACCGGCGCTCTTCCGTCGATCGCCTTGACGATATGCGCTGCCTCGACCAGGTAATCGACATCCTTGCTGGCCCGCCGGCCAAAGCTGCCGCCGGCGTAAAGCATGTTCAGCTTGACCTGCTCCGGCTTCAGGCCGAGCACCTTGGCGACGACCGCCTGGTCGATGGTCTGGAACTGTTCGCCATTCCACACCTCCGCCCCGTCGGCATCGAGCTTGATGACGCAGTTCATCGGCTCCATCGCGGCATGGGCGAGATAGGGAAAGTCGTAGCTTGCCTTGACCACCCTGGCGGCGCCGGCAAAGGCCGTGGCCGTGTCGCCGCTCTGCTTGGCCAGCTTGCCCGGCGACTTGGCCATTTCCTTGTAGCGGGCCAGAAGTTCCTCACTGCCCAGCTTGAAGGCGGCGCTATCGTCCCAGACCACGCTCAGCGCGTCGCGCCCCTTCTTGGCGCTCCAGGTATCCCTGGCCAGCACGGCCACGCCTTGCGGAATCTGCACGACATCGACCACGCCCTTGGCCTGGCGCGCCCGAGCGGCATCGAAGGATTTCACCTTGGCACCGAATTGCGGCGGATGGGCGACGACGGCGACCAGCATGCCCGGCAGTTGCACATCCTGCGTGAATTTGGCCGTACCGTCAGTTTTAGCCGCGCTGTCCTTCCGGTTGGCGCGCTTGCCAACCAGCTTGAAGTCCTTCGGATCCTTCAGCTTGACCTCGGCCGGCACCGCTTCGTTGGCCGCATCGAGCGCCAGTTCGCCGAAACTCGCCTTGCGCCCGCTGGCTGCGTGGCTGACGATGCCGTTACTGACGACGATCTCACCCGCAGCCACCTTCCAGCGCTTGGCGGCAGCACTGACCAGCATGGCCCGTCCGGCCGCGCCGGCCTTGCGCAGTTGTTCCCAGGAATTGGCCATCGCCGTGCTGCCGCCAGTGCCCTGCGTCGGGCCCCAGAACAGGTTGTTGTAGCGCTTGGCATCGGCCGGCGCGCCCTCGACCTTGACCTGCTTCCAGTCGGCATCGAGTTCCTCGGCGACGATGGTGGCCAGCCCGGTGTAGGTGCCCTGGCCCATCTCCAGGTGCTTGGAAATGACCGTGACACTGTTGTCGGCGCCAATGCGCAGGAAGGCATTGGGCTCGAAATGAACGGCCGCCGCCAGCCCTTCGCCGGCCTTGCCTGGCCCGGCAGCCGGCAGTTTGTCGGCGGCGCCGGCCGGCAACACGAAGCCGAGGGTCAGCGCTGCGCCGCCTTGCAAAAAGCGGCGGCGGCTGACGTTTTGCAGCGGCACACCGGAAAGATCGCCAGCGACGGATAGGTTCAGTTTTGCGTTCATGTCCATCTCCTCAGGCCAGCGCCTTGGCGGCTTCATGAATGGCGGCGCGGATACGCACGTAGGTGGCGCACCGGCACAGGTTGCCCGACATGGCCGCATCGATGTCGGCATCGGTCGGTTTCCCGTTGCTGCTGAGCAAGGCCACGGCGCTCATGATCTGGCCGGACTGGCAATAGCCGCACTGGACGACATCGAGCTTGCGCCAGGCTTCCTGTACCGCCTTGCCGACCTTGTTGGCATCGACCGCTTCGATGGTGGTGATCTTGCGACCGATGGCCGCCGTCACCGGAAGCACGCAGGCCCGTGTCGGCTGCCCGTCGAGGTGCACCGTGCAGGCCCCGCACAGGGCCTGGCCGCAGCCGTACTTGGTGCCGGTCAGCTGCAGTGTGTCGCGCAGTGCCCACAACAGCGGGGTGTCGGGTTCGACATCGACTTTTACGGTCTTGCCGTTCACGTTGAGTTGAATCATCTTCTGGCTCCTCTTGGGGTTGACCATCCGGCCATGCATGCTGCCGGGATTGGCGTATGGCGCCCAGTGTCCGCCAGGCGGGCAGCGGACCGCTAACCTAAAACTTCGGATTTATTGCCTGATCCTCCAGACTTGGCTCCATCGGGCTCCATCGACTCCTCTCATGGCAGCAAAGAAGATACCCTGCAGGCTGTTCCGTTTCGCCCTGGAGTTCGCACCGATGGATGCGTCCGCTATGACACCCCGCCTGGAAAATAATTCGGCCGATTTCGTTGCCACGACCTTCGAAGCGCAGCGCCAGGAACTGGCCGGCCTGATCGATCGCCACTGCCCGCAGGAAGGCAAGGTGGAAACCGTCATCCCGGGGCTGCTGCTGTTCCGCGGCTGTCGCACCGACAAGCCGAGCTGCACCGTCATCACCTCGGCATTCGCCATGATGGCACAAGGCGCCAAGCGGGTTCTGGTGGGTGACGAAGCCTACGAATACGACCCCGGGCACTACATGATCGCCTCGGTCGAGCTACCGACTTTTTCCTGCCTGACCATGGCCAGCACCAGCGAGCCTTACCTTGGCCTGGCCCTGGCCATCGACCCGCTGAAAATTGCCGAACTCGCCGCCACCCTGCCGGCCAGACTGCCGGCCAACATGATTGACCGCGGCATCGGGGTCGGCGCAATTTCGCTCGAAATCCAGAATGCCGCACTGCGCCTGACCCGCTTGCTGGATACTCCGGAACACATCCCGGTGCTGGCGCCAATCATCGAGCGCGAACTGCTCTATCGCCTGCTCACCGGTGCCCTCGGTGCCCAGTTGCACCAGGCTGTGACGACGGGCAGCCACAGCCAGCAGATCGTCCGCACCCTCGATTGGCTGAAAAGCAACCTGGATCAGGCAGTCAGCATCGACCACCTGGCCGATCTGGCCAACATGAGCAAGTCGTCGCTACACCACCACTTCAAGGTGCTGACTGCGATGACGCCGCTGCAATACCAGAAACAGTTGCGCCTGCAGGAGGCGCGGCGCCTGATGCTGGCCGATCACGATGCGGCCAGCGCGGCGCATCGCGTCGGCTACGAAAGCCCATCCCAGTTCAGTCGGGAATACCGGCGCCTGTTCGGTGCACCGCCGGCGCGCGACATCGCCCAACTGAGAGCCGCCAGCGATATCTGAGCGGCTACATCAGTCGGGTTTCCGAGCCTGCATGAAGCGACCGGGCGGCACGCCGAAAGCCCGTTTGAACATGGCAGAAAACGCCGCCTGGCTGGCATAGCCGAGTTCGGCCGCAACCTGCCCGAGCGGCCGGCCGCGCCCGATCAGATCGAGTGCCTGGGCCAGACGCAATTGCTGGCGCCAGGCCCCGAACGTGGTATTCAGTTCGTCACGGAACAGCCGGGCCAGGGTGCGCTCGCTGGCTCCGACCCGTAGTGCCCAATCGCCCAGGGCGAGCTGTGAGGCCGGATTATCGATCAAGGCGTCGCACAGCGCCTGCAGGCGCCGATCCTGCGGCAGGGGCAGGCCCAGCGACAGGGTCGGCGCGCATTGCATCTCGGCCAACAGCAGGCCGACCATCAAGCGCCGGCGCTCGTCGTCCCGGAATCCATCGCGCGGCAAGCGGCTGAGCGCCTCGATCAGGCTGCGCATCAGGTCAGGCACCTCGATCACCGTGCAGCCATCGAGCGACAGAGGCGCTACTTCACGCGCCACATACACCGTCCGCAACTCGACCTTGCCCAGCATCACCACCTCGTGCTCGATGCCCGGTGGAATCCATACGGCGCGAAAGGCCGGCGTCAGCCAGCTCATGCCGGCCGCCGCAACGCGAATGGCGCCGCGCAGCGGATAGGCGAGTTGCGCCCAATCATGGCTGTGCCTTGGCACGCGGATATCCGCCGGCGGCTGGCGCAGGTTGACAGTCACCGGCTCGGCGGGCGTTGGCGCCCGGCGCGGCATGGGATCGAAAGGCAGATGTGTCAGCATTGCGATAATTTTTGTCCGGTTATTGCATATCGGTCAAACGCGATTTATCTACACTTCGCCTACACCAACCCGAAAACTACAGAGAATGAGTACAGCCGTTTTGCCACCCCAAGCCGATAGCGATATCGAAACGATCAGCCTGATCGGCTTTGTTCATGGCGTTTCGCATTTCTTCCACCTGCTGCTGCCACCGCTGTTTCCGTGGCTGATGCAGGATTTCGGCCTGAGCTTCACCGGTATCGGCACGACGATGACGGTTTTCTTCGTGGTCTCCGGCATTGGCCAGGCCATGGCCGGTTTTCTCGTTGACCGCTTCGGCGCCGCCCGCGTCCTTGGCGCAGGCATCGGCTGTTTTGCGCTGGCCGGGGTCGTTCTCCACTTCGCCACCGGCTATCCGATGCTGCTCGCCGTGGCTGCGCTCGCCGGCCTCGGTAACAGTGTCTTTCACCCGGCCGACTTCACAGTGCTCAACCATCGGGTGTCGCAGCTGCGCCTGGGGCACGCCTTCTCGGTCCATGGTCTGTCGGGCAATCTGGGCTGGGCAGCGGCTCCGATCTTCATGACCACCATCGCCGCCAGCGCCGGCTGGCGCAATGCGGCACTCGCTGCCAGCCTGCTGGCTATCGCTGCGCTGGCCCTGCTCTTCTGGCGCCGTCAGGTCATTGCCGACCCGGCGGAGCAGCACGCCGAAAAAACCCGCGGCGAAAGTGGTTCGACCTTTGCCTTCCTCGGCTCGCGCGCCGTCTGGCTGTGCTTCCTGTTCTTCCTGCTGATCACCTCGGCCTTCGGCGCCATCCAGAACTTCGCCAGCCCGATCCTGCAGGCACTCTACGGCTTCGACCTGACCACGGCCGCCTTCGCCCTGTCATCCTATCTGGTCGGAGGCGCCGCCGGCATCATCCTCGGCGGCTTCCTCGCCCAGCGCGGCGACCACGACTACCTGATCGCCGGCTGCCTCGGCCTGGCCGCCCTGCTCGCTATCCTGCTCGCCGCGCAAGTGCTGCCAGCCTCCCTGATCCTGCCGCTGATGGCGGCCATCGGCTTCTGCACCGGCGTGGCCGGTCCATCCCGCGACCTGCTGGTGCGCAAGGCGGCGACGGCACGTTTCGGCAAGGCTGCCTTCGGCCGTGTCTATGGTTTCGTCTATTCGGGCCTGGATCTTGGCTTGGCGCTGGCACCGCTGGGCTTCGGTGTTTTGATGGACGGCCGCCGCTTTGCCGATGCACTGTTTGGCATCGCCATCCTGCAGGCCCTGGCGATCTTCAGCGCCCTGCGCGTCGGCAAGGCGGTCTAGGCCGATTTGACCTGGTCGCGTCGCCGCGGCCGGGCCGGCAACCAGCGCAGCAAGGTGGCGTAGAGCAGCTCGGGCTCGACCGGCTTGGAAATGAAGTCGTTCATGCCGACGGCGAAACAGCGCTGCTTGTCTTCCTCGAAGGCATTCGCCGTCATGGCGATGATCGGCACCTGACCAGCCTTGCCGTTGGCCTGTCGAATGCGACGCGTCGCCTCCAGGCCGTCCATCACCGGCATCTGCATGTCCATCAGGACCAGCGCGTATTCCTCGCCCAGCGCCATCTCGACCGCCTGTTCGCCATCATTGGCCAGATCGACGACGAAGCCGACATCTTCCAGCAGATATTTCGAGACTTCCTGGTTGATCGGTTCATCGTCTACCAGCAGGATGCGCGTTCCCGGGTACTTGTCGAGAATGATCTGCTCGGGTTTGATGTGCGGTTCCTCGGCCAGTTCGTGTTCGACCATCTCGGCCTTGGTCAGGACGACACGGAACCAGAAGGTGCTGCCTTCTCCCGCCCGGCTCGTGAAGCCGATCTGCCCCCCCATCATCTCGACCAGCGCCTTGCAGATGGAGAGCCCCAGACCGCTGCCGCCATATTTTCGGGCAATCGAGCCATCGGCTTGCTGGAAGGACTGGAAAAGCTTGCCCTGTACGTCAGCCGGCACGCCGATGCCGCTATCGATCACTTCCCAGCGCAAGGCGAGATCGTGTTCGCGCTCAGCCTCGACGGTCAGACTCACCGTCACGCCACCCTGCTCGGTAAACTTGATGGCGTTGCCGACCAGGTTGATCAATATCTGCGACAGGCGCAGCGGATCGCCGATGACGATCAGCCGGCTCAATTCAGGCGCCAGATCGACCGACAGCTTCAGATTTTTGTGCGCGACCCGCTCGCTCAGGATACTGATCAGGTTTTCGTGGATCTCGCCGAGGCAGAACTCCACTTTTTCCAGGCTCAAGGCGCCGGCTTCAATCTTGGAGAAATCGAGAATGTCGTTGATCACGCGCAGCAGATGATGCGAGGCACCCAGGGCCTTCTGCAACTGCAACTGCGCCATCGGGTCATCGATCCGGCGCGAAGCCAGTTCGGTCATGCCGATCATGGCGCTCATCGGGGTCCGCAGTTCGTGGCTCATCGAGGCCAGGAAGGCCGACTTGGTCCGGTTGGCCGCCTCCGCCGCCTCGGCGGCACTTTCCAGTTGCGATTGCAGAAATCTCGCCCGTCGGAAGATGACCACGCCCATGACCACGGTCATCACCCCGAGGAAGATCAGCAAGGTCGTCAGCATGGCCATCACGCGGTGCGCCTGCACCTCGCCTTCGTCGGCCAGGCGGCGCCCGCGCTCCAGGGCAAAATTGAGCACGTAACCGACGTCGCCGAGCAATTGCTCGAACTTGGCGGTGCCGATGCTCTGGATCAGTCGCTCGGCCGCCTGGTAATCCTCACGGCGCACGTCCTCCATGACCGTGTGGCGCATTTCGTCCCATTGGCGAAAGGTGCGCTCCAGTTTGAGCAGTCCATCCCGATCGCCCTGGAACGCAGACTGCATGGTGTCGAGGTTGCCACGGACCGAGGCCAGCATGGCCTGACTTTGCTGTTCCAGTGCATCGATGGTTTCCGGGCGGGCCTTGACCAGCACGGTGGTCAGCATGATGTTGCGCACCTGTAGCACGGTGGCCTTCATCTCGGCCGCTGCCGAAGTCACCAGAAAGGGATGAGCGTAGAGATTGGCGGCAATTTCATGCTGCCGGTTCATTGCGCTGATCGAATAGGCCCCCAGGGAAATGAGGGCGACGAAACCCGCGGCATACCCGATGATAATCAGGGCCGAAATGCTCAGGGATCGTCTAATCTTGTCAAACACCGATGCGGGGCGAAATCATTAATTCAACGGAAATGATTATACCCACAATGTAAATGCGGATTTACATTGCATTGACAATTGTTAAAACAAGGGCTGCTTGAATAGAAAATATGCGAGAAACGCGGCCCAACTTCGTAAAATTTTTCACGAAGTTGGGCCGCTCAGGCGTCACAAACCTCTCGCCCACGCCGGGCGTAAATGCGCCTGCTGCGGTGCAGCAATGGCCTGCCGCACTTGCTGGAGCAAACGCTCCTTGTCGGCACCGAGCGTTCCCTTCAACACCAGCCAGTTCGAGGCGTGATCGCTGCGGAAGACGGTGCGTTTCAATTCAAGGGTGGACAGGAAACGTTCCATCTCGACGAACAACTCGTGCTGGTCGAGCGGTTCCCAGCCCGGAAAACCGGCGCGGAAACGTTGCTCGCCCATGGGAAAGCTGACCACCAGCGTTGCCAGGTATTCCGGCTGCGTGGCATTGGCCAGGCGCGCCGAGTTTTCCGCATGCTGCGGCGACAGGGCCTTGCCGCCCAGGCCGTTGAGGATCATCACCGAGCGCGCGATGCCGGCAGCCCCCAGTTTATCCAGCGCCTCGCGCGTGGTTTCGAAGGTTTCCCCCTTGTGCACCGCAGCCAGCACCGCGTCGTCGCCCGATTCGGCCCCGACATAGGCCATGGTCAGGCCGGCCGCCGCCAGTTCATCGATCTCGGACTGCGCCTTCTTGCGCAGGTTGCGCGGCAAACAGTAGGTCGAAATCCGGCGCACCGCCGGCATGTGGGTACGAATCGCTTCGAGGATGGCGAGCAGCCGTCGTGTCGGCAACACCAGCGCGTCGCCGTCAGCCAGGAAAACGCGGCGAACCTGGTCGCCATAACGTTCGCCGGTCAGGCGGATGCTTTCCAGCACTTCGGCCTCGTCGCGGGCGCGGAATTTCTTCTGCGGCGCGGTGTACATCTCGCAAAAGGTGCACTCGTTCCACGAACAGCCGTCGGTGACCGGCAGGATCAGCGACTCCGCCTCGCTGGGCGGGCGAAACACGGGCTCGACGTAGCGGATCGGAATCACTTGGCCTGCACCTTGGCGACGAAGGCCGGCGGCACCGAGGCGGCCTGGCGCGCCGTGTAATCGAAGAAGATGATTCCGTGCTTGCCGCGCGCCACCTCGCGCCCGGTCGCCTTGTCCGCCATGCGCCAGACCAGGTCGCAGCCATACTTGTTGAAATCGTCGGCCGCCATTTCGACGACCATGGTTTCGCCGTGGAAGGCCTCGGACCGATACTGTGCCGCCACGTCGGCCACGATGATGCCGACGCCTTCGACATCCAGTTCGCTATAGCCGAGCGACTTGAAGAAGCGCACGCGGGCCTCCGAAATCAGCGAAATCATCTGCGCATTGTCGAGATGATGGCCATAGTTGATGTGCCCGATGTAGATCGGGATATCGGTCGAGAAAATGAAGCTGTCAGGCAGGTCGATCTTGATGCGCGGCATGGTTGGGCGATCCTCACGTTGAAGGGCACATTTTAGTGGCAGCAACGTAGAATCCGGCAACAGGAGGAAATATCGTGAAATCCATCGATCACCGCCGTCTCGACCAGGTCGTGCTGGATGCCCGCAAGGCCGCCGACGCCCGCGCCGAGGGTTACCGCGAAAAGGCACTGAAGCTCTACCCGTGGATCTGCGGCCGCTGCGCCCGCGAGTTCACCCACGCCAACCTGCGCGAACTGACCGTGCACCACCGCGACCACAACCACAACAACAACCCGGCCGACGGCAGCAATTGGGAATTGCTCTGCCTCTACTGCCACGACAACGAGCACCAGAAGCAGATCGAGGCCGACCGCGGCTACACCGATGGCCGCTCATCGCGCGGCGGCGGCGCCACGCACAATCCCTTTGCCGCCCTCAAAGGCCTGCTCAAGGACAAGGAATAAACCGGGTGGCCGAGCAAAAACGCTTCGCCATCCAGACGCGCGGCCGCGGTTCGATCGAGATCACCGACGAAGTCGCCACCGTCGTCGCCACTGCTGCGGTGCACTGCGGAATTGCCCATATTTTCGTGCGCCACACCAGTTGCGGCCTGGCCATCACCGAAAACGCCGACGCCAGCGTCCGGCGCGATCTCGAAACCCTGCTCGCCCGCTGGGCGCCCGACGGCGACCCGGCCTACCGCCACGATCTCGAAGGCGACGACGACATGGCCGCCCACGCCCGCTCGCTGCTGACCGGCGTCTCGCTCACCGTGCCCTTCGCCGACGGCCGGCTGCTGCTCGGCACCTGGCAAGGCATCTACCTGTTCGAGCACCGCACCGGATCGCACCGGCGCGAAATCGTCCTTACCCTGCTCGGCTGAAATACTCGCCGCCGCCCCCATCGGAGCCTCTCCCAAGATGCGTTTTACCAGCCTGCTTATTCCCCTCCTGCTTGCCGCCTGCGCCGGATCGCCGCCGCCCAGGGTCGCACCGCCGCCAGTTGCGGCGCCCCCGATCGCCCGCCCAACACCACCTGCCGAGGAGGTACCGAACGAAACACAGGCGATTACCGCGGTGGACGTGTCGAACAGCATCTTTTTCGCCAGCGCCTCGACCGAACTCGACGAAACCGGCCGTGCTGCGCTGCACCGTCATGCCGAGCGCCTGAAAGCCAATACCAAGCTGCGGGCCGTCCTGGTCGGCTACACCGACGATCTCGGTAGCCGAGCCTACAACCTGGCCATTGCCGACAAACGCGTGCAGGCCGTTTACGGCGAACTACGCCGGCTCGGCGTGGCGCCCATGCAGATGAAACGCTCCAGCGTCGGCACCGAAAAAACGAGCAAGGCCTGCCGCTCGCCGGAATGCCGCCAAATGATGCGGCGCGTCGAAATCGACTATCGGGATTGAGCCGAACCAGCAAGCTTGCCGGCAGCTCAAGCCTTTCTCGCTACCGGCAAAGTGCAATCCCCTCAGGCTTGCCGGCTACTCTCCGGTAACAGCGCGACCTCACCCGCTAGTGGCCCGGAGCGACGCAAACGGCGCCAGCCGAGCACCAGTCCGCTCAGGCTGATCGCCAAACCGACCAGGCTGGCCAGAACCAGCAATACATCCCAAATCGGCCGACTTTGCAGCAGCGGCAACCAGTCCCAACTATGAAACAGGGCGAACAGCCAGCGTTTGACCCGCAGATGACCATCCAGACGCTGAACCACCCGGCCGCTGGCCGGATCGAGATAGAGCCAGGTTTCGGCCGGATCAGCGAAGCGCAGGCGCAATACCGGCAGTGCTTTTTCCTGATGGCCGCCCATCGTGTGCGGGGCACGGGCGTAGTAATGCCAGTCGTACTCGGTCTGCCAGCGGGCATCGAGCAGTTTGGCCTGCGGCATCAAGGCCTCGCCATAACGCTGTACGGCACCGGCCTCCAGGGCGGCGACCGGTAGACAGCCGGCGGGATTCTGCAGCAGCCGGCTGCCGCTGGCAGCACGTGCCTGGACCAGCAGATCGCCGGCAAAGGGGCGCCACTCCAGTTCGCCGGCCACCAGACCGTGCTGGCGGAAGCATTGGAGCAAACTGGCAACATCGGCCGCGAGCCACGTTGATTGCGGCTGCCATTTCTGTTCCAGCGGCTTGCTTGCCCCCGAATCGAACAGCTTCCAGGGATTCATCGAAAACAGGCCGCTGGCGATCCAGGTCAGCGTCAACACACCAAAACCCAGCCCCAGCCAATGGTGCCAGCGCATCATCAGATTGCGATAAGGGCTGCGGCTGCCGTGGCGATACGGCTGCCGGCGCCAGCGCATCAGGCCGACGACCAGGCCGCTCAACGCCAGCACGCTGGCCAGCAGCGAGGTGTAGATGACTATTTCGGTCCACCACGCATCGACCAGGCCGCCACGCAGCGGATATAGCCAGTGCAGCCAGGCGCCGAGCCAGTTCCAGCGGTATTCGGTGAGGCTGACGTCGCGTACCACCTCGCCGGTGCTGGCCGAGACGTAGAGATACTTCAATTCATCGTCGGCCAGCTCGATCCGGAACAGTGGCCGGTGCCCATCCATCGCTCGCGAATGGGTCCACGCATCCTCACTCAATCGTTCGCTGCCGACGATCCGCGCATCCGGCGCAAAACCGGCCGCCGAACGCCGCGCCAGCGCGTCATCCACCTCGCCCAAAATTTGCCCTTTTGCCGCGTGCACCGCAGCAAAGCGATTTTTGCCGCCACTGGCGATGAAATACGCCTCGCCGCTGATCGAAGTCAGACGCAAGCCGCGCACTCCGAAGCCGGCCGGCAGCGCTTGCAGTGCCTCAGCCGGCGATACGCAGCAGCGTTCGCTCGCCAGCGCCGGCAGGTTCCGGAGATGCTCCTCAGTGGTCAGCTTGGGATAGCCGACATACATCATCACGACACCGGAAACGAACCACAGCGCCATGAACAGGCAGAGGACGATGCCGAGCCAGCGATGGCCGAGAAACAGGAGGCGGCGGAGGTTCATGAGCAGGCGATCAGAAAGCGGTCTGGATCGAAATGTCGAACGTACGCGGCGCCCCGAGGTAGGCCATGTTCGTTCCCGACAGGTTCTCGGCGTAGATCTTGTCAGTCAGGTTCTTGCCGCGGGCGACGATCCGCGTCGACCGATCCAGCCGGTAGCTGACAAACGCGCCAAGCAGGTTGTAGGCGCCATCGCTGACGGTGTTGGCACTGTCGGCATAGCGTGACGAGACGTGGCGAATGTCGCCGCCGATTTCCCAATCGGTCGCCGGCGTATAGGTCAGCCACAGGTTGCCGACCCGTTTCGGGATATTGCTCGGCCGGTTGCCGGCGCGCGACACGGCGACGCCGCCAACCGTCTCGTTGAATTCGTCGTAGCGCGCATCTACGAAGGACATGTTCGCTGCCACCTGCAAACGCGGCATGATCCGGTAGGCGCCGGTCAACTCGAGACCACGCGAAGACTGTTGACCGACCGGGATGGTCGTTCCCGGATTGTTCGGGTCGCTCACCGCAATATTCTTGCGGGTGATGTCATACACAGCCACCGTCCCTGCCCCTCGGCCCTCGTCGAAACTGAACTTGCTGCCAAGTTCGATCTGCTTGCCGGTGGTCAGGTCGAAATCCTGTACCTGCGAATACGATGCGGTGGTCAGAATGCCAGCCGGCGGATCGGCCGCGGTACTGTACTGCACATAGACATTCGCGTTAGGAGTCAGGTCGTAAGCCAGCGCAACCCGACCGGTGACCGGCTGGTAAGTCCGCTTGAAGTAGGCTGGATTGGTCGCCGATACCGTCCGGTGATTGGTCACTTCCAGGTCAATCTCGTCACGGCGCAGGCCGGTCAGCAGCGACAGTTGCTGCGTCAGGCGCGTGCGGTTCTCCAGGAACAGGGCGAGCGTCGTGACCTTGTTGCTCCGATCCGGCGTGTAGGTGTTGCTCAGGCCCGGCAGGCTGAAGAAATCGGCTGTCGAGAAAATGTACGGATTGACCGACCCGAACGGCCCGGCCACCGACAACGGATAACGCGTCTGGCGATTCACGCTGTAGTCCAGGCCGCCAGCCCAGGACGAGGCGAGCGTGCCGAGATGGCTGTCCCAGGTGAATTCCACGCGATCGCCGTTCAGCTCCTGATCATGCCGCTGCAAATACGCATTGGAACGGGTCACCGCCGTATTGGCCGCATTGAAGGCATAGGTTTCGACATTCCGGTAGTCGCGCAGGGCATCGTAGTGATACGCGGTATTGCGCAGCTTCAGCGTGTCGCTGGCCTTGTACTCGAGGACCGAGCGCGCCCATTTGACGGTTTGCTCGTAGATGCCATCGTGCGCGTTGTAGTTCTTGAAACGGGTTTCCTCGTCGATGGCGATTTTCCCGCTCACCGGCTTGAGCAGCGGCGTTCCCCAGTACGGGCGGTCGACCTTCTCGTGCTGATACTCGACCGCCAGCACGTGGCTCAGGGCCGGCGCCAAATCCCACAGCCACGAACCGGCGAGCTGCCAGGCTTCGCGCCGGGTGCCGTCGCTCCAGCCGTTCATGGCATTGCGGTTCACGTCGAGCCGCAGGTAATGGCTATCCGCCAGCTGATGATTGATGCCGCCGGCCAGTTGAGTCGCATCGTAACTGCCATACCCCGCCTTGAATTCGGTCAGGTTGCCCTCGCGATTGGCCAGCTTGGTAATGTAGTTGATCGAACCACCGACGGCGCCCGCGCCATGGAGAAAGGTCGACGGGCCGCCGACCGCCTCGACACGATCGTAGATCCAGCTATCCACCGGCCGCGCCGCAATCGCGTCGTACTGGACGGTGATGCCGTTGAACAACTGCGTCACGCTGCCGCCCGAGAAGCCGCGATAAAACACGGCCCCCGGCGAACCCGGCGCCGACGAGGTGGTCACGCCGGGAATACTCTTCAATGCCTCCTGCGTCGTCTCGATGCCCCGCTCCTCGATCAACTGGCGATCGATCACGGTCACCGTGGCCGGCGTCTCGCGGACCGTCAGTCCCAGCCGGCTGGCCGTTGCACTTTTTTTGTCCAGCCCGACCGGATTGCTCTCGGCACTTTCCTGAACCACCACCTCCGGCAATTGCTGCACCGGCTCCGATGCCGCCCAACTGCAAACCGGAAAGATGGCGAAGATGGCGAGCGCCAATGGACGAATTTCAG
>JAYRUZ010000024.1:0-15208 GCA_041918795.1 Azonexus sp.
GCGCCTGCCCGCACGAGCTGCAACCGTTCGAGATGTACTGGTTCGCCCGCGCCAAGAACTTTGGCAAGACGCAGGAGTACCACATCTTCGATTGCATCGAGTGTGGCTGCTGCTCCTTCGTCTGCCCGTCGCGCATCCCGCTGGTCCAGTATTTCCGCTTTGCCAAGAGCGAAATCTGGGAGCGCGAGCGCGAGAAGAAGGCGGCCGAGCAAGCCAAGACGCGCTTCGAGTTCAAGCAGTTGCGCGAGGAACGCGAAAAGGCCGAGAAAGCTGAAAAGCTGGCCAAGGCCGCCGCTGCCCAGGCGGCCAAGAAGGCGGCAGAGGCGGCCGCCGCAGCGGCCGAAGGCGGTACGGAATCACCCGCTGCGACCCCGGTGCCAGCCGAGCCGACTGCTGCGGTGGACAGCGAAAAAGAGGCAAAAAAGGCCGCTATCGAAGCGGCCATGGCCCGTGCCAAGGCGCAACGCGAAGCCGCCCAACCTAAGAACATCGAAGCCCTGAGCCCGGAACAACAGCGCGAGGTCGCCGATGTCGATGCCCGCCGCGCGGCGGCCGGGATCGATGCTGCGGCCGGCTCTGCCGACACCCCGCCTGCCGAGAAGACCGAATGATGTTTGCCCCCGCTCCCTTCCTGCTCAAGGACACCAGCGTCAGCCAGGTGATGACGCAAGTCTGCGTCGCGCTGATCCCCGGCATCGCCGCCTACGCCAGCCTGGTTGGCCCGGCCATCCTGGTCCAGATCGTCATCGCCACGCTCGCCGCACTGGCCGCCGAAGCGGTCATGCTGAAGATACGCGGCAAGCCCTTGCTGATGTTCCTGACCGATGGCTCGGCCATCGTCACCGGCTGGCTGATTGCCCTCACCTTCCCGCCGCTCGCTCCGTGGTGGCTGGTCGTCATCGGCACGGTGTTCGCCATCGTCGTCGCCAAGCACCTGTACGGCGGCCTCGGCCAGAACCCGTTCAACCCGGCGATGGTCGCCTTCGCCGTCTGCATCGTTTCCTTCCCGGCGCTGATGTCGCAATGGCCGAGCGTCGGGCTGCAACTGGGCCTGGTCGACCAGATGAACGTCATCCTCGGCTGGATGCAGCGCGTCGATGCGCTGTCCGGCGCCACCCCGCTCGACGCCATGAAGACGGCGCTCAAGCTGGGCGAAGGCAGCATCGATGTGGCCAGCCTGCTGGCCAACCAGGACATTTACGGCAATTTCGCCGGTCGCGGCTGGGAGTGGGTTTCCGGTGGCTACCTGCTGGGCGGCCTGTGGCTGTGGCATCGCAAGATCATTACCTGGCACATTCCGCTCACCTTCCTCGGCTCGTTGATGCTGATCTCCGGCGGTCTGTGGCTGTACAACCCGGCACAATTCGCCAGCCCGCTCTTCCACCTGCTCTCCGGCGGCGCCATGCTCGGTGCCTTTTTCATCGCCACCGACCCGGTTTCCGGCTGCACGACGCCGCGCGGCAAGCTGATCTTCGGTGCCGGCGCCGGTCTGCTCGCCTACATCATCCGCGTCTTTGGCGGCTATCCGGACGGCGTCGCCTTTGCCGTGCTGCTGATGAACCTGTGCGCGCCGCTGATCGATTACCTCAGCCAGCCGGCCATCTTCGGCATGAAGGAGAAGGCATGAGCGAAGCGAAAGTCTTCACCGCCCAGGGTATGGCCATACGAACGGCAGCCATCCTGTTCGTTTTCGTCATCATCTTCACCGGCCTGCTATCCGGCGCCTATCTGTGGACCAAGCCGGCCATCGAGGCCTCGGCGGCCGAAGCCAAGATGAAGCTGGTTGATGAAGTGCTGCCGCGCAGCGACTACGATAACCAGTTGCTGCAGGATACCGTCGCCCTCCCGCCCACTCCCGAGCTCGGCCTGGCCGAGGCGAGCACCGTCTTTATCGCCCGCCAGGGTAGTCAGCCGGTTGCCGCCGTATTCGAGGCCGTAGCGCCGGATGGTTACGCCGGCAAGGTACGGCTGATCCTGGCGGTGCGCGCCGATGGCCGCGTCGCCGGCGTGCGTGTCACCCAGCACAAGGAAACACCGGGCCTGGGCGACTATGTCGAGATCAAGAAGGACAAGAACAAGGCTCGCCCCTGGATCACCCAGTTCAACGACATGGCGCTCGACAAGCTTGCCGACAAGGACTGGAAGGTCAAGAAGGATGGCGGCGCGCTCGACTACTACGCCGGTGCGACGGTGACGCCGCGTGCTGTGTCCAAAGCCGTATTCAAGGCGGTCAAGTGGTTTGCCGCCAACCGTGATCAACTGATTGCTGCGGGAGCTGGAAAATGATCACCCGTGACGAATTCAAGACCATCGCCCACAACGGCATCTGGAAGCAGAACACGTCCATTGTGCAGATTCTCGGTCTTTGCCCGCTGCTGGCGGTGACGACCAACGCGGTCAACGGCGTCATGCTGTCGCTCGCCACCATCCTGGTCATGGCGCTGTCCAACGTTGCCGTCGCCTCGTTGCGCAACCTGATTCCGCACGAGATTCGCATCCCGGTCTTCATCCTGATCGTCGCTGCACTGGTCACGGTCGTCGATCTGCTGTTCAACGCCAATCTGCACGAACTCTATCTGGTGCTCGGCATTTTCATCCCGCTGATCGTTACCAACTGCATCGTGCTGGCCCGCGTCGAGGCCTTCGCTGCCAAGAACCCGCCGCTGCATGCGACCTTCGACGGCGTGTTCATGGGCGTCGGCATGTTGTGGACCCTGGCCCTGCTCGGCGCCATGCGCGAACTGCTCGGCAGCGGCACGCTGCTCGGCGGTATCGACATGGTCTTCCCATCGCTGCAACCGATCCAGTTGCTGCCCGAAAGCTACCCCGGCTTCCTGCTCGCCCTTCTCCCCCCCGGTGCCTTCATCCTGCTCGGCTGCATGATCGCCTGGAAAAACTGGATGGATGCCAGAGCAGCTCAACGTGCCAAGCTGAAGCCGCCCGAACCGGTCGCGACAGCGGGTTGCCACCCAGTTTAAGCTTGCAAGTCGCCCGCATACGCCAGACCCTGCACGACATCGGCGCCAAGGATTGCCACGCCGAGCGCATCCTGCGCGCCTGGGCGCAAGGCAAGCCGCTCGATCACGGCACCAAACGCCAGCGCGCCGAAGACTTTCTGCCGCTGCCGATCCGCCAGGCCCTGCCGGCCTTGGCCAGCGACCTGGCCAATCTCGCCCGCGTCCGCTCGGAACATCCCGGTGACGATGGCTCGGCCCGCCTGCTGGTCGAACTCGGCGACGGGCAAACGGTGGAAAGCGTGCTGCTGCCGCGCGATGGCGTCTGCGTGTCGACCCAGGTCGGCTGCGCCGTCGGTTGCGTCTTCTGCATGACCGGCAAGAGCGGCCTGCTGCGCCAGGTGAGCAGCGGCGAAATGGTGGCGCAGGTGGTCCTCGCCCGCCAACGCCGCCCGGTACGCCGGGTCGTCTTCATGGGCATGGGCGAGCCGTCGCACAATATCGACAACGTGCTCGAAGCGATCGACCTGCTCGGCACTTACGGCGATATCGGCCACAAGAACCTGGTGTTCTCGACCGTCGGGGATTTGCGCGTTTTCGAGCGTCTACCGCAGCAGTCGGTCAAACCGGCGCTGGCCGTGTCGCTGCACTCGACCCGCGCCGACCTGCGCGCCGAACTGCTGCCCAAGGCCTCGCCCATCGACCCGGCCGAATTGGTTGAATTGGCGGAGATTTACGCCAGAAGCACCGGCTACCCGATCCAGTACCAATGGACGCTGATCGATGGCATCAACGACAGCGACGCGGAAATGGACGGCATCATCCGCCTGCTTTCGGGCAAGTACGCGATGATGAACCTGATCCCGTTCAACAGTGTCGATGGGCTGCCCTATCGCCGCCCCGCACCGGAAAAAATCGCTGCCTTGGCCGAAAAACTGAACCAGCATCGTATCCTGACCAAGCTGCGCAACTCGGCTGGGCAGGATGTCGATGGTGGTTGCGGCCAGCTACGCGCTCGTGCCCTGGGTGACCGGGCGGGCGCCCCGCAGCCCGTCCTGCTGCAGCCCAAGGGACGACGCTCAGTCGTCCAGCCCCTCCAGCCGACGCCCGGCCAGTAGCCTGCCCAGTTCCTCGACCGGTTGCGGGCGCCCGAACAGGTAGCCCTGGAACTGGTCGCAGCCGTGTTCGCGCAGGTATTGGCTTTGCGCTTCGGTTTCGACGCCTTCGGCGACCACGGCCATATCCAGCTCGTGCGCCATGGCGATGATGGCCGAGGCCAGCCGGACGCGTTCCCCCTGCTCGTCGATTTCACAGACGAAGGAACGGTCGATCTTCAGTATCTGCACCGGAAACTGCTTCAGATAACTGAGCGAGGAATAGCCGGTCCCGAAATCGTCGATCGATAGCTGGATGTGCATGTTGCGCAAGGTTTGCAGCACCTGGACGGTATGGCTGGAATTGCGCATCAGCATCGATTCGGTCATTTCCAATTCGAGCAACTGGGGCGGGATGCCGTGCTCGGCCAGGCAGTGAGCGATCATGTTCGGGAAATCGGCCCGCGCGAACTGGTTGGCCGAGATATTGACCGCAATCGGCACGGCCAGCACGCCGGCATCCAGCCATCTGCGTTGCTGGGCGCAAACTGTCTCGATGGCCCATTGGCCAAATTTCTCGATCAGGCCGCTTTCCTCGGCCAACGGAATGAAGCGGCCCGGCGGAATGACGCCCTGCTCCCGATGCTGCCAGCGCATCAGTGCCTCGGCACCAACGATCTCGCCACTCACCGCATCGATCTTGGGCTGATAGTGCAACACCAGTTCATTGCGCTCCAGGGCGCCGCGCAGATCGTTTTCGAGCAGCAGTTCGCCGAGCGAAGCGGTGTTGATTTCGGACGAGAAGAAGCGGAAGGTGTTGCGCCCTTCGTCCTTGGCGCGATACATCGCCGCGTCGGCCTTGCGCAGCAGTTCGGACACCGTCTCGCCATCCTCCGGATAGAGCGCGATACCGGCGCTGCCACTGACCGTGAGCTGATGCCCGGCCAACTGGTAAGGCTGACAGATAGCGGCGAGCAGCTTGCGGGTGACATGCATGACGTCCTGACGGTGTTCCAGTTCAGGCAAGACGGCAACGAATTCATCGCCCCCCTGGCGGGACAGCGTATCGGTATCGCGCAGCACGCCCAGACCGCGCTGCGCTGCCTCGATCAACAACTTGTCGCCCATCTCGTGGCCCAGCGTGTCGTTGATATTCTTGAAGCGATCGAGGTCGATGAAAACGACGGCCATCGACTTCTTGTTCCGCTTCGATTTGAGCATGCCCTGGTTCAGGCGATCCTCGAGCAGCAAACGATTGGGCAGGCCGGTCAGCGCATCGTGGTGGGCCAGGTGATGGATGCGCGCCTCGCTCTGTTTCCGTTCCGAAATATCCTGGAAGACGCCGATGTAGTGAGTCACCTCGGACGCATCGTTATAAACGGCAGAGATCGACAGCCACTCCGGATAAATGCCGCCATCCTTGCGCCGATTCCATATTTCACCCTGCCAGTGCCCCTTGGCAAGCAGTTCGTCCCACATGGACTGGTAGAACTCCCGGGACTGACGACCGGAACTGAGCATGCCCGGTTTACGCCCGAGCACATCGGCCGGTTCATAGCCGGTAATGCGGCAAAAAGTCGGATTGACGGCAACGATACGTCCATCCCGACCGGTAATCGTCATGCCTTCCGCCGCATTGCTGAACACGTTGGCGTACAGCGCCAGTTCGCCTTCGGTCTGGCGTTGTGCTTCGTAGCGCTCCTCAAGATCGGCATGGGCCTGCGTCAGTGCCAGGGCGTCCTGACGCATTCTGAACACGGCATAGATCATGTACAGCGCAAGCAGCATGGCGATGCCGTAGAGCAGGCTGCGATAGGTCGCCGCGACCTGCTGCGCCTGTTCGTAGGCCTGGATGTAGAGATGGGCGATCTCATCGGCCATCGCCCCGGTGGGTGCCGTCACGATGCCACTGACCAGGGCATCGACCTGCGGCCGACGCTCGATGATCAGGCTGGCATGCACCATGAGCTGGTTGAACAACAGCGCGCTCTCGCCCGACCAGCCGGGACGCCGCAACTGACTGATCCGGGCCGGCAGGTCGTCGCCATCCACGCCGCGATTGCCGTTCGAAACGGCCAGAATCTTGCGGATGAAAATCTGCAGATCCTGAAGTCGGGTCGTGGACGGTTGTTCCAGCAAATCCTCAGCCACCTTGGGAAAGTAGGCTTCCGAGTTGCGCAGCACGGCGTGCGCTCGCTGGAAACGGTCGACATCGTCTTCCTTGGCCTTCTGGGCTGCGAGCAACTGATTGATTTTCTGTTCCAGTTGCCGCCGGTGGCTGTGCGGCAACGATGGTGGCAGATGCAACAGATTGGCCCGCTCGCTGCGTATTTCCTGCAGATGCCGGATCAAGGCATCGTAGTTTTGCAGCAGATTGGCATAGTTGGCGACCACTGCCGAATTGACCTCGACATCCGCTTCCTGAACATGGCGCAAGGTCAACATGTAGCGATAGTGCTGCTCGGGCGATACCTGATCGGCACGAATATAGAACCAGGTCAGCAAGCCAATCAGGAAGGCAAAGATGACTACGGCAAAGACCCGCCGTCGCTGTTCTCCGCGACCGTTACCGGGCATCATGGCTGCACCACTTCCGGCACGGGCCCGGTCAAGGTCTTCAGGAAGGCGACGATGGCCTGGATATCCTGCGTCGACAGGTCGCGCCCCAGCTGGTAGCGCCCCATGACCGACACGGCTGACTCCAGGGTCGGCGCCGAACCGTCGTGGAAATACGGCGCCGTCAGCTCGATATTGCGTAGCGTCGGGACCTTGAACACATGCCGGTCTTCGTCGCGCTGCGTGACGTTGAAGCGACCGAGGTCCTCCTTGACCACGCTTCGCCCGGCGAAGTAATCGCCCATGACGCCAAACTTCTGGTACATGTTGCCGCCGAGCAGCATGCCCTGGTGGCAGCTGGCACAACCATATTCCCGAAACCGCCGATAACCGTCGATTTCGAGTGGCGTCAGGGCCTGTTTCTCGCCATTCAGGAAGCGATCGAAACGCGAATTGACGGTTACCAGGAAACGTTCGTAGGTGGCGATCGCATGGGCGACATTGTCAGCCGTCAATCCATCCGGATAGGCTCGGGCAAAACGCTCGACCAGCGGCTTGTCGGCATGCAGGCGAGCGAGAACCTGTGCCCAGTTCGAGCCCATCTCGATCGGGTTGTGTACCGGTCCGGCGGCCTGGATTTCCAGGCTGGCCGCCCGGCCATCCCAGAACTGTGCCAGGTTGTAGGCGCTGTTGAGCACGGAAGGGGCATTGATGCCGCCAACGGCGCCGCCGATACCGGCCGAAAACTGCAGGCCATCGACACCGCCCTTGGCCGGATCGTGGCAGGAAATGCAGGCGACAGTGAGATTGCCCGACAAGCGCGTATCCCGGAACAGCTGTTCGCCGAGCGCGACCTGGCCGGGGTCGAGATTGTCGAAAGCCTGGAGCGGCAAAATGGCCTGCATGCCGTCGATCGGCACAGCACTGCTGCGGCCGGCACTGCTCAGCGGAATCGCTTCATCCCGCCCTGACAGCGTCAGCCAGACAACAGCGGCAATCAGGGCCGCCAATACCAGCAGCGGGCGAAAATCCACACGAGTCATAGCTGGAATTATCTACTATTCCCAAGGGATTGACTCCCTGCTAGCGCGATTCCGCCAGCACGACACAGTTTCTGCCTCGCCCCTTGGCCGCGTAACCGGCGTTATCGGCACGACGAAGCAGCGAGGTGGCATCCTCGTCGGGCAACAGCTCGGCCACGCCGATGCTGACCGTACAGGTCAACGATGCACCGCTCTCCGTTGTCAGCGTCTGCCGGGCAAACCCTTCGCGTAGCCGTTCCGCCAGATGGCTCGCTGCTTTAAGACTGGTTTCCGGCATGACGACAACGAACTCCTCGCCGCCGTAACGATAGGCATGATCGCTGCGCCGCAAGGTCTGGCCGATGACCTCAGCCAGGCGTTGCAAAACGCGATCGCCTTCGAGGTGCCCGAAGCTGTCGTTGATGCGCTTGAAATGGTCGCAGTCGAGCATCATCAGCGTCAGGGGACGGCGATAACGGTCTGCCCTTTCCAGTTCGAAACGCAGCTGTTCATGCAACTGGCGCGAATTGAACAAGCCGGTCAACGGGTCAACCTGGCTCAGGCGACGATAGCGTTCCTCGCTGTCACGGAGCGCCTCTTCGGCCTTGCGCCGTTCAGAGACGTCCTGCAGGGTTTCGATGGCGCCGACCACTTCGCCTTCCGCATTGCGTAAAGGTGCCGCCGTGAAATACAACCAGCGCCCGCCATCGCCGAAATGCGGGAAGAAATCTTCCGCCTCATAACTGCCAGGCACCAGCAAGGATGGACGAAAACGGCCGTGATAGAGGCGATCGACTGCCGTTTCGTTGGCCCCGTCGAGTACCAGATCGGCCATGACAGGCCGCTTCGAGGGATAAAAGGCCTTCCATTGATCACTCGTGCCGAGTATCTCGCTCGCCGAGGTGCCGGTCATCGACTCGCAGGCGCGATTCCAGTGTGTCACCCGATGCCGGGCATCGATGACCATCATGGCTACCGAAGAGCCATCGACAATCTGGGCCAGATAAGCCTCGCTATTACGCACGGCCACTTCCGCCCGGTGGCGCTCGGTGACATCCAGGATGGATTCGATGGCGCCGATGATTTCCCCGGCATCGTCGCGTACGGCAACAGCGGTCAGGAAAAGCCAACGGCCGCCGTCACCGAAGTCCGGAAAGTAATCCTCAGCTTCGTAGGCGCCCTCGATGGTGGTCGACCGACGAAATTTTCCCGGGTAGAGCGTCTCTATCTGGGCCAAGGGCGCACCATCGACGATCAAGTCGGCCATGATCGGCCGCGGCCTGCCGTAAAAGGCACGCCATTGTTCGGTCGTACCCAGCAACTCGACGGACGGCAGCCCGGTCAGCAGGGTGCAGGCTTGATTCCAATAGACCACGCGATGCTGCGCGTCGATGACGATGGTCGCCACCGGGTTCACTTCAACCAGCTTGGCCAGATCGATCCGGCTTCTTTCGGGATGATTCGTCATCGAAACCCCGGCCTCTCCGTCAGGTAAAATTGAGTTTTTTGCAATATCGCGCATTCCGCTGCGCCTGACAATCGGATTACCGACCCGCCCGTGAAAAAAGCCGACATCGAACAGTTTTACGCCCGCCTGCGTGACGCCAACCCGGCGCCGACGACCGAGCTCGACTACGTCACACCCTTCCAGTTGCTGATTGCCGTGATCCTGTCGGCGCAGGCGACCGATGTCGGGGTGAACAAGGCAACCGCCCGCCTCTTTCCGGTCGCACCGGATGCAGCCGGGATTCTGGCGCTGGGTGAAGAAGGCCTGGCCGACTACATCAAGACCATCGGTCTCTACCGCACCAAGGCCAGGAACGTAATCGCCACTTGCCGCATCCTGCTCGAACAACACGACGGCGAGGTGCCGCAGGAGCGTGCGGCACTCGAAGCACTGCCCGGTGTTGGCCGAAAAACGGCCAATGTCGTTTTGAATACAGCCTTTGGCCAACCGACCATCGCCGTCGATACGCACATCTTCCGCCTCGGCAACCGCACCGGCCTGGCCCCCGGCAAGACCGTGCTGGAAGTCGAGCAAAAGCTCATGCGCGTCACGCCTGACGCATTCAAGAAGGATGCCCACCACTGGCTGATCCTGCACGGCCGCTACGTGTGCAAGGCGCGCAAGCCGGAATGCGCCCGCTGCGTCGTGATCGATCTTTGCCGCTTCCGGGGCAAGACGGTATGAAAGCCGGCAGCGGCCTGGCTTCGGCCCCGACGGCGGGAGCAGAACTGGCAACCGCCGCCGTGCAACAGGCGCTGCTCAGCGCAGGGATTGCGCAGGCCAGCAGCGTCGTGCTTTTCCTGACTCACGATTTTCACCGCCAGGCCCAGCCGGCTGTCCTCGCCGCGGCGCGGGCTGCCGGCTGCATGCAGGTGACGGGCTGCACAGCCAGCGGCGTCTTCACCGAACGCGGCTGGCGCACCGATCAACCGGCGGCGGCGGCGCTGGTGCTCGGTCCGCCGAGTAACGGATCAGCAGCCTCGATCGGCCTGTCATTCTGCGGACACAGCCGTCTGCCCTACGACTGGCAGGCCGACCGGCCGCGCGCCGGGTTGCTCGATAGCGAAGCACTCGCCTGGTCGCACGGGCGCATCGACCCCAGCGCCCAGGCCGATCTTTCGCTCACCGGCGTTCAGGCCCAGGCCATCGTCTGCGCCGGCTTGCGACCACTCGGCGAGCCGCTGACTGTCGATGATTGCGCTGGTTACGAGTTGCGATCCCTGGGTGGGCAGGCCGCCGCCGATAGCTTGTACAGGGCTTTGCCTGCCGAGATGCGCGAACGTCCGTCGCTGCATGCCATTTTCCTGCGCCGCGAGAACGATGCACCGATTCCCCTGCTCTCGATCAACCCGGATGCTTCGCTCACGCTGGCCGAACAGCCGGAAGCGGGAGAGAAACTGACTTGGAGCGTGCGCCAGCCGCTGTATGCCGAGAGCGAAATACGCAGCGCCCTGACTGCTGCGGTGCACACGGCAAAACAGGCAAAATTCGGGCTGATGTTTTCCTGCATTGGGCGCGGCCCGTTGTTCTACGGTGACGACGACCGCGACCTTCAGGCCTTCCGCGCCAGCTACCCGGACCTTCCGCTGCTCGGCGCCTATGGCACCGGCCAGATCGTTCCCGGCCCGCAAGGCAACCGACTATTCCACAATACGGCCCTGACCGTTCTCTTCGAAAGCCCCGATGTTTAATCCCAGCCGCGACCAGGTCCGCCAGTTTTTCTGCGACGCCTGGAGAAAACACGTTGAACGCCTGCCACTGGTGGGCGCCGAAGTCACCGCCGCCGATCTGGCGGCCCGCCACCCGGAATATCACGCCTTGCTGGGCGATTCTGAAAAGGCACTGAGCCAGGACTGGGTTCCGGAAGGCGGCGAAATGAACCCCTTCCTGCATCTGTCGTTGCACCTGGCGATCCATGAGCAGCTCAGCATTGACCAACCACCGGGCATCCGCGCTGCCTTCGACAGCCTGCGCCGCCGCATGGAGGCCCACGATGCGGAGCACGTTCTGCTCGAATGCCTCGGGGAAACCATCTGGCGCGCCCAGTCACAGGGTCAGGCGATGGATGCACTGGCCTACGTCGAGGCGGTCAAGCGCAAGGCCAGCCAGCTGTAATTCGGGACTGACCCGAACTGCGACGATATTGTCGGTAAACGCCGATGGGCGGCAGAGCCTTTGGCCGCTGCCGCCCATCGCTGGCAATCCGTATGGTGCCCACCAGGCCGAACCGGCCTTTCGGCGGCCAGGCCCGAATCAGATAACGACTAGCGCGGAATCTGGAAGTGGTTCTGGGTCATCAGATCGACCCCGCATTCCAGGCTTTCGACCCAGCTGATGAAGTCGCTGACCGCCTGCTTGCCGGCAAAGCGCGAACCATGCTGCGGCACGATCTGCTCGATATCCAGCTCGCGCACCATGTTCGCCCAGAAGCGACACACCTTGCGCGACACGATATAGCGCCGATGGAAACCTTCCATGTAGCGCACATGGCTCGCGAAATCGGTGACCGGTTCGGCCGCCTGCTCATGAGTGACCAATGAGGCCCCGAGGTCGCCGGAGAAGAGGATTTTCGAGATCGGGTCGTAAAACTGGAAATTGCCCTCGGAATGCATGAAGTGCGCCGGCAGGGCCAGCAGCTTGCACTGGCCGAGCTTGATCACGGCCCCCTGGTCGGGAATCCCGAGAATGCGGCCGGAAATGTCCTTGCCGGTCGAGAAATGCGGTACGAACCGGGTCCACAAATCGGAAATCATCACCTTGCAGTGCGAGGCGACGAACCACTTGTTGACCGATGCGATGATATCGGGGTCGGGATGAGAGGCGAGAATGTAATCCAGGTCCTTGGACGAGAAATACTTCTGCATGTCCATCAACAGGCCCGAGTAGGTCATGTTGCCGCCCGGGTCGATCAAGGCGCCGTGGCCGTGGTCGGCGATCAGGAACTGGTTGGCTTGCACCGCTCCGCCGGGCGAGTCATCCACCAGATCATAAAACGCATGGACGACGTGCTTACCATCATTGAATAGTTCAACAGCCATATTAACCCCTTGCGACAAGGGGTCATATTATCTACAGATTGTCACGCTATGACTAGTACGTAAGAACTAGATTCGGGGAATATTTTCACATCTGATATCGAGATGATGTCAGGCTCATCACAAATGGCGCCACACTGGGTGGAAAAAACGCTATTTTCACGCGGCTCAGAGATCATCGGCCGGCGGCGCGACCTTGATCACCTCCTCCAGCGAGGTGACCCCTTGCGCCACCTTCAACGCCCCGGAGATGCGCAAGGGACGCATGCCCTCGCGATAGCCCTGCTCGCGCAGCTTGGGAATATCGCTCAACGGCTTGATCATTTTGCGAATTTCCGACGAGTTGAGCAGGATCTCGTAGAGACCGACCCGACCGCTATAACCCGTCATCCTGCACTCCAGGCAACCGACGGGTTGCCACATCTGGGCCGGCTCGCCGGATTTCCAGGGCGCAACCAAGGCACGCCAGGCGGCGCGCTGCTCCTCGGTAATCGGCGCGGCTTTCTTGCAATGCGGGCAGAGCGTTCGCACCAGGCGCTGGGCCATGACACCCAGCAAGGTCGAGTTGATCAGATAAGCCGGCACCCCCAGATCGAGCAGGCGGGTAATCGCCGATGGCGCATCGTTGGTGTGCAGGGTCGACAGCACCAGGTGACCGGTCAACGCGGCCTGGATCGCCATTTCGGCCGTTTCCAGATCGCGGATTTCGCCGATCATGATGATGTCCGGGTCCTGACGCATCAGGGCCCGCACGCCATCGGCAAATTCAAGGTCGATGCTGTGCTGCACCTGCATCTGGTTGAAGGCCCCTTCGACCATTTCGATGGGGTCTTCGATGGTGCACACGTTGACCTCGGGCGTCGCCAATTGCTTCAAGGTCGTATAGAGCGTCGTCGTCTTGCCGGAGCCGGTCGGACCGGTGACCAGAACGATGCCGTTGGGCGACCTGGTCATCTGTTGCCAGCGCAACTGGTCGTCCTCGGAGAAACCCAGCGAGCGGAAATCGCGGACCAGAACCTCGGGGTCGAAGATACGCATGACTAGTTTTTCGCCGAAGGCGGTCGGCAAGGTCGACAAGCGCAATTCGACCTCCTGGCCATCCGGCGTCCGCGTCTTGATCCGGCCATCCTGCGGCCGGCGCTTCTCGATGACGTCCATGCGACCGAGCAGCTTGATCCGGCTGGTCATGGCGTTCATGACCGCCATCGGAATCTGGTAGACCTGATGCAGCACGCCGTCGATACGGAAGCGCACGATACCGATATCGCGCCGCGGCTCGATGTGTATGTCCGACGCCCGCTGATCGAAGGCGTATTGCCACAACCAGTCGACGATATGGACGATGTGCTGGTCGTTGGCATCGTACTGCTTGTTGCCCTTGCCGAGTTCGACCAGTTGTTCGAAGCTCGATAGCCCTGCCGTGACCTCGCCGCGCGCTGCAGCTTTCTTGACCGACTTGGCCAGGCTGAAGAATTCGACCAGGTAACGATTGATGTCTTCCGGGTTGGCCATGACCCGGCGGATTTCCTTGCGCAGGATCGGCTTCAGTTCCTCGATCCACTCGCGGACGAAGGGTTCGGCGGTCGCCACGACTACCTCGCGCGTCGTCACCTGCACCGGAAGAATGCCGAAGCGCGCCGCATAGGCACTCGACATCACATCGGCCACGCCGGTGAAATCGATCTTCAACGGATCGATATGGAGGTAATCCAGACCGGCCTTGCTCGCCAGCCACTCCGTCAGGTTTTCCAGATTGAGCAGACGCACCGGCGGCTTCTGCGCCCGCCATTTCTGATCGGCGATCACCACCAGCGGGTGCGTCTTGCCGCCATGCAGGCGGCGCTCCACTTTCAAGGCCTCGGCAGTCTCCCGATCCACCAGGGCGTCCTCGACCATCCAGTCGAGAACTTCAGAAAGCGACAGGCGATGCTCGTTGACAGTCTGATTATTCATGGCGGGCAATATAGCATGCCGGCGGCAAGGCTTAAGCGCGTGAAGCGGGCGTTTTCTCCGATTTACATGCTGTTTTCAGCTTCCGTTTTTTGCCGTTTTGGCCGGTACACCGCAGCAGTGAACATCGGCCCGTCTCAAGAGCGACGCAGCGGCTTCAGCAGGTATTTCAAGTCGTTGTGATCGATCTCGTACATCAACTGGAGCAAGCGTCCGATTTCTCCAGGCGGGAAACCCTCCCGTGAAAACCAGCCGAGATAATTGGGCGGCAGATCGGCAATCACGCAGCCAGCGTGCTTGCCGAAGGGCATGGTTCGGGTCACCAGCAGTTCGAGGTCTTCGGGTTTCATGGTCGCGCATTGTGCTTGCCTGGCGGCGAAAATGAAAGAAGCCGCCCGCGGGCGGCTTCTTCCGCTGCGCCAAGGCCGGCTTACTTGCCGGAAAGCGCCAGCATCAGGTCGTTGATGCGTTTGACGAAACCAGCCGGGTCATCAAGCTGCCCGCCTTCGGCCAAGGTTGCCTGTTCGAAGAGCAGCGCCGCCCAGTCGTCGAAGCGGGTTTCCTCGTACTTCAAGCGCATGACTGCCGGGTGCTGCGGGTTGATTTCGAGAATCGGTTTGACCTCCGGAGCCTTCTGACCCGCGGCCTTGAGCATGCGCGCCAGGTTACCGGAAGGATCGTGCTCGTCCGAAACCAGACACGACGGTGAATCGGTCAGGCGGTAGGTGACTCGCACATCCTTCACCTGGTCGCCGAGGGCAGCCTTCACCTTGTCGAGCAAATCCTTGTATTCGTCGGCTGCTTTTTCAGCTTCCTTCTTCTCTTCCTCATCCTCCAGCTTGCCGAGATCGAGGCCACCCTTGGCCACGGATTGCAACTGCTTGCCTTCGAATTCGGTCAGATGGCCGACCACCCACTCGTCGACCCGATCGGACAACAGCAATACCTCGATGCCCTTCTTCTTGAAGATTTCGAGATGCGGGCTGTTCCTGGCGGCGTTGAAGCTGTCGGCGGTGACGTAGTAAATCTTTTCCTGGCCGTCCTTCATGCGCCCGATGTAATCGGCCAGCGAGACGATCTGTTTATCGCC
>JAYRUZ010000025.1:0-14993 GCA_041918795.1 Azonexus sp.
GCCGTGGTCAAGGAAATTGCTGCCGAAGGCTTCGACGCCGCACCGCACCTGTCGTGCATTGGCTCGACGCGCGAATCGATTCGCGAAATCCTCGGCGAATACAAGGCCGCCGGCATCAAGCGCATCGTCGCCCTGCGCGGCGACCTCCCCTCTGGCATGGCCGAGACCGGTGAATTCCGCTACGCCAACGAATTGGTCGAGTTCATCCGTGCCGAAACCGGGGATCACTTCAGCCTCGAAGTGGCGGCCTACCCGGAATGGCATCCGCAGGCGCGCAGTCCTAAGGACGACCTCGACGCCTTCGCGCGCAAGGTCAAGGCCGGCGCCAACTCGGCGATCACTCAGTATTTCTACAACGCCGACGCCTACTTCCATTTCGTCGACGAGGCCCGCACGCTCGGCGTCGACATCCCGATCGTGCCCGGCATCATGCCCATCGTCGGCTTCTCCAAGCTCGCCCGTTTCTCCGATGCCTGCGGTGCCGACATCCCGCGCTGGATGCGCAAGAAATTCGAGAGCTTCGGCGATGACAGCGACTCGATCAAGGCATTCGGCCTCGATATCGTCACCGAGTTGTGCGAACGCCTGCTCAAGGGCGGTGCACCGGGGCTGCATTTCTATGCGATGAACCAGTCCGCATTGACCCTGGAAATCTGTCGTCGACTGGGTGAGCATTAAGCTGCCCCACCTCGGATCAAATGCACACGGGCTTTCACTTGAAAGCCCGTTTTTGTTTCTACAATAGGCGACTTTTCAAGCAAGCAACCAAGGCTCGTCGAGCCGAATGGCAAACACTCCGTTCATAGTGCCCGAGCCGGACAAGGGGGAATGATGTCCACCAACAACTTCGATTTTTATTTCCTGCTGCATGCGATGGTGGCATTGCGCACCCTTGAGCAAAGCACGGACTATGAGGACGAGCATTTCGCCAAGGCCAGCAAGATACTGCTGACCGTGCTCAGCCTGGTCGAGCAGCAGCCGTACTGGTTCGAGTTGATTGCCCAGACTCACGACAAGCAGACCAGCCCCGGAAGTTTCGATGGCTTGATGCAAAAACTGTTGCACAGTTCAGCGAACGACCTGCGTTATCAACTGGCATGTTTTCTCTCCCGACGCGCGCTGGAGCGCGGCGAAATCGACAAGATTCAGGATTATTTTCCGCATCTGCTGGTAAGCGACCGGCCTCGCCCAGCCCAGGACGAACACGCCGATATCAAGGACGTCAGCCATTACGACAACGAGATTCACCGCGAAGGAGCCCGCCGGCTATGCTACTTCGCGCTTCTCGACGACTGGCGGAATATCCCGCTCCAGCAACTCAGCATTCTGGACATTGGCTGCGGCACCGGCCTCAATAGCGACTTTCTGATCAAGCATGCCGGCTACCTCGCCGGGCTCGACATCAACCTTGCCGCGCTCAAGGAAGCGGGACGTGCCAAGCGCTACGACGAGGTATTCGAAGGCGATGCCCAGGCGACGATCTGCAAGATGACGCACCCGGTCGATCTGATCATCGCCACCGGCTCCATCTACTTCTTTCAGGAACTCGACTGGCTGTTCCAGAACACCGGGCGACTCCTGACACCGAATGGCCAGCTGGTATTCAATACCGTGGCCGCGCCGAATGCAGGTGGAATTTACGCCACCCGCTCCGGCAATCATCGCTACTGCCACTCGCTGAGCTATCTGAACGAGAAAAGCACCCAGCACGGGCTCTACCTGCAGCAACAGCAGTGGACGACCTTCTATGGACTGCCCGGTTGGTTTCTGCGCTTCAAAAGGCGTGTCGGCAGCAACTAATGCGGTCTGAGCGAAGTTAGCGCTCAGCCACCGTTTTCGCTTTCCTTCCCCGAAAGGCGCCAGAAAAAAGGCCCCGCTTGCGCGAGGCCTCATTGCTGCGGTGCACTGCCCTAAACGGGCAAAAACCGGATCACTCGAATTCGATGATGATCTGGTCGACCGAAAGGCTTTCGCCGACGGCGGCGGAGATCTTCTTGACCTTGCAGTCCTGCTCGGCCTTGAGGATGTTTTCCATCTTCATGGCTTCGATGACCGCCAGTTTCTCGCCGGCCTTCACTTCCTGACCGACCTGGACGGCAACTTCGCGCAGCAGGCCCGGCATCGGGGAAAGCAGGAACTTCGAGAGGTCGGGCGCCGGCTTCTCGGGCATCAGCGCGAGCAGTTCGGCAGCACGGGCGCTCATGACCATGAAGTCGGCACGCGTACCCCAGTGGAACAGGCTGTACTTGGTCTTGTGACGCTCGACCTGCAGCGTGAATTCCTCGCCGTTACAGGTGCCCTTGAACAGCGACTCGCCCAGCTTCCAGTCGGACAGGATCTCGTAGGTCTCGCCGTTGTACTCGACGTGGTAGCCGCCCGAAATCGGACGTGCCGTCACCGGGTGGTTTTCCTTCTGGTCGCCGTTCAGGCGGACAACCATCCACTTGTCGCCAACGATGCGCTCATGGCCTTGCATCTGACCGCTGATGGAGGCAGAGCGGTCGGTGTAGGCACGGTAAACGAAGGCAGCGACAGACACCAACAGGGCCGGGTCATCGTGCGGCACCATCGAGGCATCGAAGCCGGTCGGATAGTGCTTGGGGATGAAGCCGGTATCGAAGATGCCGGAATGGAAGACCGGATGCTGCATCAACGCGGCCTGGAACGGGATGTTCGAGGAAATGCCGCGGATCACGAAGGCGTTCAGGGCATCGCGCATGCGGGAAATGGCTTGCTCGCGAGTCGCGCCGTGCACGATCAGCTTGGCGATCATCGAGTCGTAGAACATCGAGATCTCGCCGCCATCGTATACGCCGGTATCGACGCGCACCTGGCCTGGGATTTCCGCCGGCGGCTGGAACTTGACCAGGCGACCGGTGGACGGCAGGAAGCCGCGGAACGGGTCTTCGGCGTTGATCCGGCATTCCATCGACCAGCCGTTGATCTTGACGTCGGCCTGGGTCAGCGGCAGCTTTTCACCGTAGGCGACACGGATCATCTGCTCGACCAGGTCGAGGCCGGTGATCAGTTCGGTGACCGGGTGTTCCACCTGCAAACGGGTGTTCATTTCCAAGAAGTAGAACTCCTTGGTCGCGCCCGACACGACGAATTCGACGGTACCGGCGGATTCGTAGTTGACGGCGCGGGCCAGGGCCACGGCCTGTTCGCCCATCGCCTTGCGCATCTCCGGATCGACGAAGGGGCTCGGTGCCTCTTCGATGACCTTCTGGTGGCGACGCTGGATCGAACAATCGCGTTCGTTCAGGTACACATAGTTGCCATGCGAGTCGCCGAGCACCTGAATTTCGATGTGGCGCGGTTCCAGCACGTACTTCTCGATGAAGACGCGGTCGTCGCCGAAGGAGTTGCGGGCTTCGTTGACGCAGGACGAGAAACCTTCGTGGGCTTCGGCGTCGTTGTAAGCCACGCGCAGACCCTTGCCGCCACCACCGGCGGAGGCCTTGATCATGACCGGGTAACCGATCTTCTTGGCGATTTCCACGGCCGCATCGGGGCCGTCGATGGCATCGTTGTGACCCGGGATGGTGTTGACCTTGGCTTCGATGGCCAGCTTCTTGGACTCGATCTTGTCCCCCATCTTGGCGATGGAGTAGTGCTTCGGACCGATGAACTTGATGCCTTCTTCTTCCAGGCGACGCGAGAACGCGGCGTTCTCGGACAGGAAGCCATAGCCGGGGTGAACCGCTTCAGCACCGGTCTGCTTGCAGGCGGCGATGATCTTGTCGGCAACCAGATAGGACTCTTTCGAAGCCGCCGGGCCGATACAGACGGCCTCGTCAGCCAGGTCGACGAACAGGGCGTCCTTGTCGGCCTCGGAGTAGACGGCGACAGTCGCGATGCCCATCTTGCGGGCGGTCTTGATGACGCGGCAGGCGATCTCGCCGCGGTTTGCAATCAGAATCTTCTTGAACATGTGTCTAATCCTCCCTGACGCTTACAGCGGGATGTTGCCGTGCTTGCGCCACGGGTTTTCCAGTTTTTTGTCGCGCAGCATGGCCAGCGAGCGGGCGATACGCTTGCGCGTGGCGTGCGGCATGATGACGTCGTCGATGAAGCCACGAGCGCCGGCCACGAACGGGTTGGCGAACTTTTCCTTGTACTCGGCTTCGCGCTCGGCCAGCTTCTCCGGATTGTTCTTTTCTTCGCGGAAGATGATCTCGACAGCGCCCTTCGGGCCCATCACGGCAATTTCCGCCGACGGCCAGGCCAGGTTCACGTCGCCGCGCAGGTGCTTGGACGACATCACGTCGTAAGCGCCACCATAGGCCTTGCGGGTGATCACGGTCACCTTCGGCACGGTGCATTCGGCGTAGGCGTAGAGCAGCTTGGCGCCGTGCTTGATGATGCCGCCGTATTCCTGCGTGGTGCCCGGCATGAAGCCCGGCACGTCGACGAAAGTGACAACCGGAATGTTGAAGGCGTCGCAGAAACGCACGAAGCGGGCAGCCTTGATCGAGGACTTGATATCCAGGCAACCGGCCAAGACCAGCGGCTGGTTGGCAACGATGCCGACCGGGTGGCCGTCGATGCGAGCGAAGCCAACGATGATGTTCTTGGCGTAGTCCGGCTGGATTTCGAAGAAGTCGCTGTCATCGGCAATCTTGATGATCAGTTCCTTCATGTCGTACGGCTTGTTCGCGTTGTCCGGCACCAGGGTGTCGAGCGAATAGTCCATGCGCTCAGCCGGATCGTTGGTCGGCGTGACCGGCGGCTTTTCCTTGTTGTTGGCCGGAATGAAGTTCATGAAGCGACGCAGCATGGACAGGGCTTCGACATCGTTCTCGAAGGCCAGGTCGGCGACGCCCGACTTGCTCGTATGGGTCACGGCACCGCCGAGTTCTTCGGCGGTCACGTCTTCGTGGGTCACGGTCTTGACCACTTCCGGACCGGTCACGAACATGTAGGACGAATCCTTGACCATGAAGATGAAATCGGTCATCGACGGCGAGTACACCGCACCACCGGCACAGGGGCCCATGATCATCGAGATCTGCGGCACGACGCCGGAAGCCATCACGTTGCGCTGGAACACGTCGGCGTAACCACCCAGGGAGGCAACGCCTTCCTGGATACGGGCACCGCCCGAATCGTTCAGGCCGATCACCGGGGCGCCAACCTTCATCGCCTGATCCATCACCTTGCAGATCTTCTCGGCGTGGGTTTCGGACAACGAACCGCCAAACACGGTGAAATCCTGCGAGAAGACGAAGACCAGACGGCCATTGATCGTGCCATAACCGGTCACGACGCCGTCACCCGGGGTCTTTTCGGACTGATCCATGCCGAAGTCGACGCAGCGGTGCTCCTTGAACATATCCCATTCTTCGAAGGAATCCGGGTCGAGCAGCAGCTCGATACGCTCGCGGGCGGTCAGCTTGCCCTTCTTGTGCTGGCTGTCGATACGCTTCTGGCCACCGCCGAGGCGGGCCAGTTCACGCTTTTTTTCCAGCTGGCGGATGATGTCGTGCATAAAAAACTCCCTAAGTGGATCGGGTAATTTGGAACTCAGTGTTTCAGGTAGTCGAGCAGCGCATACGCGGCAGCAGCCGGAGTCGTATGCCCCTCCTCGACGGAACGGGTGAAGGCGGGCAGGTTTTCCTGCACGCGCGGATGCTGGCGAAAATGCTGGCGCAGGCCGGAGTCAATCAGTTGCCACATCCAGGACAGCGACTGGTGCTGACGCTTGGTGGCGAATTCGCCGGTCGGCTTCAACGCAGCCTGATATTTCTCGACCTCTGCCCAGAAATCGGCGATGCCCTGCTTGTGCAAGGCCGATAAGGCGATGACCGGTGGCGACCAATTCGGCGAAGCCGGGCGCAACATGTGCAGCGCATTGCGCCACTGCGCACGCACGACGGCCGTTGCCTGCTTGTCGATGTCAGCCTTGTTGATAACGACCATATCGGCGATCTCGACAATACCCTTCTTGATCGCCTGCAGATCGTCGCCAGCATTCGGCAACTGGAGCAGACAGAACATGTCGACCATGCCGGCGACCGTCGTTTCCGACTGACCGACGCCGACGGTCTCGATGATGATCACGTCGTAACCGGCTGCTTCACAGAGCAGCATCGCTTCGCGTGTTTTTTCAGCGACACCGCCGAGCGAACCAGCCGATGGACTGGGACGGATGAAGGCTTCCTCGCGCTGGCTCAACTGTTCCATGCGCGTCTTGTCGCCGAGGATGGACCCCCCGGTCACCGAAGACGATGGATCGATAGCCAGCACGGCGAGCTTCTTGCCCTGCTCGATGAGCCAGACACCAAGCGCCTCGATAAACGTGGACTTGCCCGCCCCCGGTACGCCGGAGATACCGATGCGTATCGCGTTGCCCGTCTGCGGCAACAGCGCGGTCAGCACCTGCTGCGCACGCTGCTGGTGATCGGCACGAGTCGATTCGATTAGCGTGATGGCCTTGGCCAACGCCCGGCGCTGACCCGCCAGCACGCCGTCGACCAGTTGCCGGTCAGCGTCGGACAGTAGGTTGGCACGCACGGGCGCGTCGTCCAGCTTCATCCGGGATTAGCCGCGCGCCTTGCGGATTTCTTCGAGCACGCGCTTGGCCGAATCCTCAATCCGGGTGCCCGGACCGAAAACCGCCTTGGCACCAGCCGCGAACAGCGTATCGTAATCCTGAGCCGGAATGACCCCACCGGCGAAGACGATGATGTCGTCGGCACCCTGAGCTTTCAGCGACTGGATGATCTGCGGCACCAGCGTGTTGTGACCGGCAGCCAGCGACGAGCAGCCAATGGCGTGCACGTCATTCTCGATCGCCTGGCGGGCAGCCTCTTCCGGAGTCTGGAAAAGCGGACCCATATCGATGTCGAAACCGAGGTCGGCATAGGCCGTCGCCACCACCTTGGCACCGCGGTCGTGACCATCCTGGCCAAGCTTGGCGATCATGATGCGCGGACGACGACCTTCTTCCTCGGCGAACTTGGCGACATCGGCCTTGATCTGCTCCCAGCTTTCCTGACCGGCGACGACGCCGCCATAAACACCGGAAATGGTCTGGTTGTTGGCACGGAAACGGCCAAAGACAGTTTCCAAGGCATCGGACACTTCGCCGACCGTCGCCCGCAGACGAATGGCCTTGACGGTCAGGTCGAGCAGGTTGCCCTCGCCGGTCTTGGCGGCTTCGGTGAGCGCTGCCAGTGCGGCATCGACCTTGGCCTGGTCGCGCATCTTGCGGATGCGGGCGAGGCGTTCGATCTGGGCTTCGCGCACCACGTGGTTGTCGATGGCCAGGATGTCGATAGCGTCTTCCTTGGCCAGCTTGTACTTGTTGACGCCGACGATGACGTCCTTGCCGGAGTCGATGCGTGCCTGCTTGTCGGCAGCACAGGTTTCGACCTGCATCTTGGCCCAGCCGGATTCGACGGCCTTGGTCATGCCACCCATGGCTTCGATTTCCTCAATGATGCCCCAGGCCTTGTCGGCCATATCTTGCGTGAGCTTTTCCATCATGTAGGAACCCGCCCACGGATCGATCACGTTGGTGATGTGGGTTTCTTCCTGGATGATCAGCTGGGTATTGCGGGCGATACGGGCCGAGAACTCGGTCGGCAGTGCGATGGCTTCGTCGAGCGCGTTGGTATGCAGCGACTGGGTACCGCCGAAAACGGCCGCCATCGCTTCGATGGTGGTGCGCACGACGTTGTTGTACGGATCCTGCTCGGTCAGCGACCAGCCGGAAGTCTGCGAGTGAGTACGCAGCATCATCGACTTGGCGTTCTTGGCGCCAAAACCGGACATGATACGGTGCCACAACAGGCGGGCGGCACGCATCTTGGCGATTTCCAGATAGAAGTTCATGCCCACTGCCCAGAAGAAGGACAAGCGGCCGGCAAAGACGTCAACGTCCATGCCCGAGGCGACACCGGTTCGCACATATTCCATGCCGTCGGCCAGCGTGAAAGCCAGCTCGATGGCCTGGTTCGCACCGGCTTCCTGGATGTGGTAACCCGAGATCGAAATCGAGTTGAACTTCGGCATGTGCTGCGCGGTGTAACCGAAGATGTCGGCGATGATCTTCATCGACGGCTTGGGCGGATAGATGTAGGTATTCCGCACCATGAATTCCTTCAGGATGTCGTTCTGGATCGTGCCAGACAACTTTTCCTGGGAAACGCCCTGCTCTTCGGCCGCCACGATGTAGCCGGCAAGAATCGGCAACACGGCGCCGTTCATGGTCATCGAGACGGAAATCTTGTCGAGCGGGATACCGTCGAACAGGATCTTCATGTCTTCGACCGAGTCGATCGCCACACCGGCCTTGCCGACGTCGCCGACGACGCGGGGATTATCGGAATCGTAGCCGCGGTGCGTCGCCAGGTCGAAAGCCACGGAAACGCCCTGACCGCCGGCAGCCAGCGCCTTGCGGTAGAAGGCATTGGACTCCTCGGCAGTGGAGAAACCGGCATACTGGCGGATGGTCCACGGCTTGACCGCATACATCGTCGGTTGCGGCCCGCGCAGGAAGGGGGCAACGCCTGGCAGGGTATCGGCGAAGTCGAGATTCTCGACGTCTTTCTTGGTGTACAACGCCTTGACCGCGAGGCCTTCAGGGGTGTTCCACACCAGGTTGTTGACGTCGCCACCCGGTGCCTGTTTGGCCGCAGCCTTTTCCCAGGCATCCAGGTTATTGGAATCAAAGAACTTTTCAGACATGAGACACCCCTCGCCGATTCGATTTTTTCGGGCCGATGATGCAGAATTCAAAATTCTACGCTCGTCGGCTCAGCTTGACATACGAAGCCCTACATAATACGTTATCCATAATTATGGAAGCAAGTCAGCAACACACCGACTTGCCCAAACACAACACACCAAACACATGAACCGTATCGCTCCCACCGCTCTCTACCAAGAAGTCGCCGAACGCCTGCGCCAACGCATCTTTGCGCACGAACTGACGCCCGGAACCTGGATCGACGAACAAAAGCTTGCGGAGCAGTACGGCATTTCGCGCACCCCGTTGCGCGAGGCTCTCAAGGTGCTGGCCTCGGAAGGTCTGGTCGAACTGAAACCGCGCCGCGGCTGCTACGTCACCGAGATTTCGCCGCAGGACCTGGACGACATCTTCCCGCTGATGGCCATGCTGGAAGGGCGTTGCGCCGCCGAGGCGGTCACCAAGGCGAGCAACCACGACATTGCCGTGCTCAAGTCGATCCACGAGCAACTCGAATCAGCGGCCCGCGACGGGCGCATCGATGCTTTCTTCGAGGCCAACCAGGAGTTTCACAAGAAGATCCAGGAACTGGCCAACAACCGCTGGATGCTGTCGGTCATCCAGGACCTGCGCAAGGTATTGAAGCTGTCCCGCCTGCATTCGTTGTCGCTGGAAGGGCGCCTGCAACAGTCACTCGACGAACACCGGATCATCATGGCGGCGTTCGAGGCCCGCGAAACGGGCAAGGTGGAACAATTGATGCACGACCATCTGCTGTCCGGGCGCGAAGCCCTGGCCAAGATGCAAGACACGGGTGCGAAGGCGGCCTGAAGGCCGCCTTATTTTCAGCGCATCTGCTGTTCGATATTGGCGAACAGACTGTCGTAGATCGCGACCAGCGCCTCGCGGTCGGCGCTGCCCTTGACCCACTTGCGTGAACTGGCGATTTTTGCTGCTTCCTGCTCCATCGTGCTCAGGCTGGCAACATTCACCTGCTCGCCATGCAGGATGGAGGTCACATCGGCCCGCGCCTTCTGGGCCGTCGCCACGAGGCGCATCGACGCCTCCATCGAAGTCGCTCCCTCGCCCATCGCACCCGCCAATTGGCCGACGTGACGAGCCGATGTGGCGGCGCCGGCCAGTTCCTGGCTGAACTCGTCGGCGGTCGCTCGGGCAGTCGAAACCGAACCGTGCAGTTCACCGATCTGTCGGGTCGCCGTACCCATTGAATCGCTGACCGCCGAAATCGCCGCGGCAATTTCTTCGGCCGAGCCTTGGGCCTGATCGGCCAGCTTGCGTACCTCGTCAGCCACCACGGCAAAACCGCGCCCGGCCTCGCCGGCTCGCGCCGCTTCAATCGAAGCATTCAGGGCCAGCAGGTTAGTCTGCTTGGCAATGGCGTCGATCCGCCCGGTCAGGTCGGCGATTGCCGCTGCCTTGGCGTTCAGGTCGTCGAGCGCGTGTACGCTACCTTCTGCCGTCACTTGAGCAACGCCAAGCGCGGCAGACATGCGCTGTGCCGCATCGGACATCGAGCCGGCGGATTCGGCAAAACTGCCGGCCAATTCCCGGGATTGGCGCGAATTGCTCCCCACCTCGCCCAGCGCATGGTCGACATGCTCGATCGCCATCGACAAGCCATGCTCGGAACGCAGGAAAATGCGCGACAGCAAGGCCTCGCGCGCGATCGACTCCTGCGCCTCTTCGAGCTTGTCGAGCAGCGCCTGCATCTGCTCCAGCACCTGTTTGAAGGTGCCGTGCAAGCCGGTCATCTGCAGACGACGCCAGGTCCGCCCGGAGGACGACGCATGCATGGCGCCGAGTATTTCGCGGAAAGAGGTTTCGGTCTGATCGAGCACCGAGTTCAGATTGACGCGAATCGATTCCAGCGTCGGGTCGCTCAAGGCATTGGGCAAGCGAGCCACCAACTCTCCCTTGCCAACTTCGTGCAATAGCCGGTCGAGCTTGCCCAGTTCTGCGGTGGACGTGCCATTTGGCCAAAAAACCACGACCAGGCTGACGATCATCAAGACGACAGCCAGCCACGGCAGGAAATAGATGCTGGCTGCTGCACCGAGCAACAGCACCGCCAGCAACTGCTTTGTCTTAAAGAGAGAAAACAAGTTCTTCATAACTGATCCCGGATTGTTTCAACAGGTCGAGCAATACCGCCGTCCCGGCCTCGATTGCCGTGCGCGCGCCGGCTGCCTTTTCGGCATCGACCATGGCGCGATAGAGCGGTTCGACTTTGGCCACCGCGTCGCGACGGGGACAACGACGCACCGAGGTATAGCCGACAATATTCCCCTGGCGGTCGCGATCCGGGGTGATATGGGTGAACACCCAGTAAAAACTGCCGTCCTTGGCCATATTCTTGACGTAGCCGAAGAATTCCTGGCCGGCAGAAATGGTGTCCCAAACCAGCTTGAATGCCGAACGCGGCATGTCGGGATGACGCACGATGTTGTGCTGCGAACCCAGGAGTTCTTCTTCGGTATAGCCAGAGAACTCGATGAATATCGGGTTGCCGTAGGTGATGATGCCCTTGGCGTTGGTCTTCGAGACGATGAAATCGTCTTCGCGCATCATGCGCTCGACCGAGGTCGGCTGGATCGCTCTTTTCAATTGAAGCCCCTCTTATCAGAGTCTTTTAATTTACTACATTCTGAAATACCAACGTAACGCTTATGGGGACAAAAAAAGCCCCGTCGGGAATCCCGACGGGGCTTTTGAACCTTGTTTCCCCGATTAGTGATTGGAGGCCGAAGCCGCTCCGTAACCGGTTTGCGCACGAACGTACTGATCGTCGAAGGCTTCGATCTCTTCCTTGGCACGCACGCTGGAATCGCTCTTCGACATGACATAGGCCATCAGGAAGGCGACCGGCATGGCGAAAAGCGCCGGCTGGGTGTAGGGGAAGAGCGCTGCGGCATTGCCCAGCACGTCCACCCACACGGACTTCGAGAAGAGCACGAACAGCACGGCAGAAACCAGACCGCTGTAGCCACCCCACAGGGCGCCGCGAGTGGTCAGCCCCTTCCAGTACATCGAAAGGATCAGCACCGGGAAGTTGGCGGCAGCCGCGACACCGAAGGCCAGGCCGACCATGAAGGCGATGTTCTGCTTTTCGAACAGGATGCCGAGCACGATGGCGACGGCACCCAGGCAGATCGTGGCGATCTTGGAAACGCGGATTTCAGTCGCTTCCGAAGCCTGCCCCTTCATGATGACGCGAGCGTAGATGTCGTGCGAGATGGCGGAAGCGCCAGCCAATGCCAGCCCGGACACAACGGCCAGAATGGTGGCGAAGGCCACGGCCGCCAGGAAGCCGAGCAGCATGTTGCCGCCAACGGCCTTGGCCAGGTGCATCGCAACCATGTTGCCGCCACCGATCAGCTTGCCGCCGACGGTGCCACCTTCAAAGAACTCGGGGTTCTGACCGACGATGATGATGCCGGCAAGGCCCATCAGGAAGATCACGTTGAAGAAGTAGGCGACAAAACCTGAAGCGTAGAGCACCGACTTGCGGGCCTCCTTGGCATCGGTCACGGTGAAGAAGCGCATCAGGATATGCGGCAGGCCAGCCGTACCGAACATCAGGCCGAGGCCCAGTGAAATGGCGGTGACCGGATCCTTCAGCAAGCTGCCCGGATACATCAGCTTGTCGCCGAGCTTGTGCACACTTGTCGTCTTTTCGATCAGATTTGCGAACGAAAAATCGAACTGGGTCATCGCCAGCAGCATCACGACCGTGCCACCGAAAAGCAGCATGCAGGCCTTGATGATCTGCACCCAGGTCGTGGCGACCATGCCACCGAAGGTCACATAGACCATCATCAGGATGCCGACGGCGAAGATTGCAACGTTGTACTCCAGACCGAACAGCAGCTTGATCAGCTGGCCGGCACCGACCATCTGGGCGATCAGGTAGAAGCAGACGACGGTCAGCGAGGAAATCGCGGCCATCGTGCGCACCTTGCCCTGATCCAGGCGATAGGCGGTGATGTCGGAGAAGGTGAACTTGCCCAGGTTACGCAGGCGTTCGGCCATCAGGAACAGGATGATCGGCCAGCCGGCGAAGAAGCACAGCATGTAGATATAGCCGTCGTAGCCCTGGGTATAGGTCATCGCGGTCAGACCGAGCAGCGTGGCGGCCGACATGTAGTCGCCGGCAATCGCCAGACCGTTCTGGAAACCGGTGATGCCACCGCCGGCGGTGTAGAAATCAGCCGTCGACTTGGTGCGGGAAGCCGCCCAGTACGTGATTCCCATGGTCATCGCCACGAAGACGCAGAACATGATGATGGCGTGCCAGTTGGTCGCCTGCTTTTCCGTCGCACCGATGGCATCGGCAGCGACGGCCAGCGCGGACAGGCTCAATAGCCCGAGTAGCGTAATCAGTTGGCGCATTATTTTTCCTCCTTCCAGGCTTCCTTGACGATCTGCTGAGTCAGCTCGTCGAATTCGCTATTGGCGCGCTTGACGTAAACCGCCGTCAGCGCCCAGAAGAAGATGAACATGAAGAGTTCGACGGCGACGCCGAGCGTCAGGCGTGAACCTTCGGCAACCGGTTGCCCCAGCGATGCCGGGCTGAACGCCACGACCATCACGAACCCGTAAAACATTACCAAAACCACGATGGCCAAAGTCCAGGCAAAACGTCCACGACGGGCGACGAGTTCCTGGAATTTCGGATTGGCCCGCATCCGCTGATACATTGCGCTGCTCATGGCTGACCTCCTCTATTTAATTAATAATTAGTGCAAATTGCATCCATAATTATATCTTATATAAGACCCAAACAAAGCGCTTCTTTACCATTAAGCAATTCGTATTATCCCGTAGGAAAACAGCACCCATGCCCTCCATCGACCTCGCCATTCAGGGCGAAATCGCCACCCTAACCCTGAACAATCCCGACAAGCTGAACGCGATCAACCTCGCCATGTGGCGGGAACTGTTTGAAAATTGCCAGAAAATCGCCGTGCACCGCAGCATTCGCTGCGTCGTGATCCGCGGTGCCGGCGAAGAGGCCTTCGCCGCCGGCGGTGATCTCGAAGAGTTCGTCACCGCCCGCGCCACACTGGATCAGGCACTGCATTACCACGGTGAAGTCGCTCAGGCGCTCAATGCCATTGCCGACTGCCCGCATCCGACCGTCGCCCTGATCCGCGGCGCCTGCATCGGCGGCGGACTGGAAATCGCCGGCGCCTGCGACCTGCGCATTGCCGGCAAAAGCACCCGCTTCGGCGCCCCGATCAACAAACTCGGCTTCTCGATGTACCCCGGCGAAATGGAAGGCCTGCTACGCCTGGTCGGCCCGGCCGTGATGAAGGAAATACTGCTCGAAGGGCGCATCCTGAATGCCGGCGAGGCCTACGAAAAAGGCCTGCTGACCCGCATCGTTACCGATGCCCAGGTCGAAGACGAGGTCTACGCCACCGCCCGCCGTATCTGCAACGGCGCACCGCTCGTTGCCGGCTGGCACAAACAATGGATCAAGCGCCTGCTCGACGGCCGGCCGCTGACCGACGAGGAAAAAGCCGCCTCCTTCGCCTTCCTCGATACCGAGGACTACAAGGAAGGGCTAGCCGCCTTCCTGGAAAAGCGCAAACCCGTCTTCAAGGCGCAGTAATCAGCCGCCAAGCACCGTGTGCAACATCTTCGCCGAAAGCAGGATCAGCACCCCGGCGAAGATTTTCTTCAATATCGCCACCGGCAGGCGATGCGCCAAGCGGGCGCCAACCGGTGCAGTAAAAAAGGAAACGGCACTGATCAGAACGAGGGCCGGGACGAAGACATAGCCCAAAGACCATTCCGGCAAACCGGCACTACCCCAACCGTTGATCAGGTAGCCGGCCGCACCGGCCAGGGCAATGGGCAGGCCGATGGCGGCCGAGGTCCCGATGGCGTTCTGCATCTTGACGTTGCACCAGGTCATGAACGGCACCGACAGCGAGCCGCCGCCGATCGCCACCAGCGCTGAAACGATTCCGATGCCGCCGCCGACACTGGCCAGCCCGGCCGGACCGGGCAATTCTCGCGATGGCTTGGGCTTGACGTTGAGCACCATCTGCAGCGAAACGTAGGCCATGAAACAGGCAAAAAAGATGGCCAGCGGCCGATTCGGCACGGCAGAGGCGATGAAGGTTCCAGCGAAGGTTCCCAACAGTACGCCCGGCGCAATCCCCTTGACGATATCCCAGCGCACCGCGCCGTGCGCATGATGCGCACGCAGGCTGGAGATCGAAGTCAGCACGATGGCCGCCATCGACGTACCGAGCGCCAGATGCACGAT
>JAYRUZ010000026.1:0-14563 GCA_041918795.1 Azonexus sp.
CAGCCCCCATCAGGATATGGCCGCGATGCTGCAGCAGGGCGTTCATCGGCACGACGAAGAAACCGGACAGGGCACCGATCAGGATCAGCAAGGGAATGGCCAGCCACAGGCTATGCACGAAGTTCATGACCAGAACGATGATGCCCATGGCGATACCGAGCGGAATGACCCGTACCGACTTGCGCAGCGTCACCAGCTTGGCCGCGATGATCGCTCCGAGGGCGACGCCGATGGCGGTGACGCCCTGCAGCATCGAGGCTTTGGAGAGTCCCAGGTTGAGTGCGGCTTCGGCCCACTTGATGACGATGAACTGCAGGGTGGCTCCAGCGCCCCAGAACAGCGTGGTCACGGCCAGGGAAATCTGGCCCAGGCGGTCGCGCCAGAGCAGGACGAGGCAGTGGTTGAATTCATGTACCAGAAACCACGGGTTTTTCTTCAGCGGCTTGTGGTCGACCCCGGTGTCGGGCACGTAGAGATTGAACAGCGCGGCAATCAGATAGAGCACGGCGACGATGCAGATGGCCATTTCGCCGACCGTATCGACCCCGGTGTCGAAGACCGGGAAGTCGAAGGCCAGGATGTGTTGGGCGACTTCCGGGCGGATCAGCGTGCCGCCGATCACCACGCCGAGGATGATCGCACCGACGGTCAGGCCCTCGATCCAGCCGTTGGCGACGACGAGCAGGCGATGCGGCAGGTATTCGGTCAGGATGCCGTACTTTGCCGGTGAGTAGGCGGCGGCGCCGAGGCCGACCACGGCGTAGGCGAGCAGGGGATGCACATTCCAGAACATCATGCCGCAACCGACAATCTTGATCGTATTGCTGATCAGCATCACCCGGCCCTTGGGCATCGAATCGGCGAAGGCGCCGACGAAGGCGGCCAGCACGACGTAGGAGACCGTGAAGAAAGTCTTCAGCAACGGCTCGTACTCCGCCGGTGCCTGCATTTCGCGCAGGGCGGCGATGGCGGCAATCAGCAGGGCGTTGTCGGCCAGCGCGGAAAAAAACTGCGCGGCCATGATGATGTAGAAGCCGAACGGCACGACGGACTTGTCTCTTATATATGACTTTGGGCGAGGTTTATACCACGCTTTGGCAACGGCGCAAGGCTTGTCTTGGCGGCGGGTTTGTGCATAAGAGTCCGATCATGCGCCTGTCGTGGGCAAAAGGCCAGACCATAGCGGGCGATGATGAAATTTCCGTGACAGCTGCGGTGTACGGCCGTTTTTGGCAAAAAATCATAAGCTTGTGCGGTGGCGCTCGGGAATGTGTTGAAATAGCGTCCGCGCACCCCGAGGGAGAACCATCATGGCCGACCGGCGCCTGCAGGTCTTTCATGCCGTAGCCAAGCATTTGAGCTTCACGCGAGCCGCCGATGCGCTGTTCATGACACAGCCGGCCGTGACCTTCCAGATCAAGCAACTGGAGGAGCAATACAGCACACGCCTGTTCGAGCGGCGGCATGGCAGCATTTCGCTGACGCCGGCCGGCGAACTGGTCTTGTCCTACGCCGAGAAAATCCTCGCCCTGTCTGACGAGATGGAAACCCGCCTGTCCGAAATGACCGGCGAAATGCGCGGACCCTTGCTGGTCGGGGCGAGTACGACCATTGCCGAATTCATGCTGCCACGCGTGCTGGGCGAGTTCAACGCGCTTTACCCACAGGTGCGCGCCCGGCTGATCGTGGCTAATTCGGAAAGCATCGAGAGCCGCGTCGCCGAGCACACGCTGGATGTCGGCCTGATCGAGGCGCCGGCCAAGCTGTCGGGCCTGACCAGTGCGATCTGCTGCGAAGACGAATTGCGCGCCGTCTGTGCCCCCGACTATCCGCTGGCCGAAATGAAGTCGGTGTCGCCGCAGGTCCTGTCCGAATACGAATTCATCTCGCGCGAACCGGGTTCCGGCACGCGCGAAATCACCGACACCTATTTCCGCAGCCACAAGATCAAGCCGGACAGCCTGAAGACGCAGATGGAGCTGGGCAGCCCGGAAGCGCTGAAAGGCGTCGTTGCCACCGGGCTTGGCTTCGCCATCGTCTCCCGCGCCGTGGTCGAGAAGGAAACCCAGCTCGGCGAACTGATCTCCATTCCGCTCGACCCGCCACTGAAGCGCAGCTTCTACCTCGTCCATCCGCAGGACCGCTTTCAGTCCCGGCTGATCGCCACCTTTATCGATTTCACCAAGAGCAAGCTGAAAGAACTGGCTTTATGAAGACTTCCCGCCCCATCCGGGCGCGTATCGCGCCGGCGGCCCTGTTGCACAACTACCGGCTGGCCAAGCGCCATGCCGCCAACGCCCGTGCGTGGGCGGTGATCAAGGCCAATGCCTACGGTCACGGCCAATGGCGTGCCGTCGATGCGCTGCGCGAAGAAGCCGACGGCTTCGCCATCCTGGAAACGGAAAACGGCGTCGCCCTGCGCGAGGCCGGCGTCACGCAACCCATCCTGCTGCTCGAAGGCATTTTCAGCCCGCGCGATGCCCGCGCCGTGCGCGAATACGGCCTGACCACGGTCATTCATTGCCCTGAGCAACTGGCCATGTTCCTCGATGCCGGCCCGTTCGACGCGCCTCAGGAGGTCTACGTCAAGCTCAATACCGGCATGAACCGGCTCGGTTTCACCGAAAGCACCTTGCCGCAGGCCCTGGAACGGCTGCGTGCCGAGGACAACCTGAAGCTGACCTTGATGAGCCACTTCGCCGAAGCCGATGGCGAGCGGGGAATCGCCTGGCAACTCGAACGCTTCAAGGCGATGAGCGCCGGCTGGACGGGCAGCGTCTGCCTGGCCAATTCGGCGGCCATCGTCGACTTTCCGGAAAGCCATGGCGACTGGGTGCGTCCCGGCATCGTCCTGTATGGCGCCAGCCCCTTCACTGACCGTAGCGCGGCCGATCTTGGGCTGCAGCCGGTGATGACGCTGGAGAGCGCGCTGATTGGCGTGCAGGATCTGCAACCCGGCGAACGTGTCGGCTACGGCGGCACCTTTACCGCGGACAAGCCGATGCGCATCGGTATCGTCGCCTGCGGCTACGCCGACGGTTATCCGCGCCATGCCCCGAGCGGCACGCCGATTGCCGTGCTGGGCCAGCGCACGCGCACCGTCGGCCGGGTGTCGATGGACATGCTGGCCTGTGACATCACCGACATTCCCGAAGCTGGCTTGGGCGCACCGGTGACGTTGTGGGGCAAGGGTATCGCCGGCGAGGTGCCGGCCGACGAAGTGGCTACTGCCGCCGGTACCATTGCCTACGAATTGTTCTGTGCCTTGGCCCCGCGGGTGCCTGCTGCGGTGGACGGGCGGTAAATGGCAAAAACCAAGACCATCTATAGCTGCACCGAGTGCGGCGCGACCAGCCCGAAATGGCAGGGGCAGTGCCCCGGTTGCGGCGAATGGAACACGCTGGTCGAAGCGATTGCCGAGAAGGCGCCGGCCAATCACCGCTTCGAGTCGCTGGCGCCGAATGCCAAGTTGCAGACCCTGTCGGAAATCGAGGCGCGCGAAGCCGAGCGCATTCCGACCGGTATTGCCGAATTCGACCGGGCGCTGGGCGGCGGATTGGTTGCCGGCGGCGTCGTGCTGATCGGCGGCGACCCCGGCATCGGCAAGAGCACCTTGCTGTTGCAGGCGCTGTCGCACCTGTCGACCGGCCACAAGGTGCTCTACGTCAGCGGCGAGGAATCGGGCGAACAGGTCGCCTTGCGCGCCCGTCGCTTGAGCCTCGATACCCGTCAGCTGCAGTTGATGGCCGAGATCAACCTGGAGCGCATCCTGGCCACCTTGCAGGCCGAATCGCCGCAGGTGGCGGTGATCGATTCGATCCAGACGCTGTGGTCGGATCAGCTTTCCAGCGCCCCCGGCTCGGTGGCGCAGGTGCGCGAATGTGCGGCGCAGCTGACCCGCCTGGCCAAGCAGTCGGGCATCACGGTGATCCTGGTCGGTCACGTAACCAAGGAAGGCGCGCTGGCCGGGCCGCGCGTGCTCGAGCACATCGTCGATACCGTGCTCTATTTCGAAGGCGACACGCATTCCAGCTTCCGCCTAGTGCGTGCGTTCAAGAATCGCTTTGGTGCGGTCAACGAACTCGGTGTCTTCGCCATGACTGACAAGGGGCTGAAGGGTGTGAACAATCCGTCGGCACTCTTCCTGTCGCAGCATGGCCAGGACGTGGCCGGCTCCTGCGTCTTGGTCACGCAGGAAGGAACGCGCCCGCTGCTGGTCGAGATACAGGCACTGGTCGATACCGCGCACGGCAACCCGCGGCGCCTGACGGTGGGCCTCGATGCGCAGCGCCTGGCCATGCTGCTGGCCGTGTTGCATCGTCATGCCGGCGTGGTCTGCTTCGATCAGGATGTCTTCGTCAATGCCGTCGGCGGGGTCAAGATCAGCGAACCGGCGGCCGATCTGGCGGTACTTTTGTCCATCACCTCGTCGCTGAAGAACAAGCCTTTGCCGGCCAAGCTGATCGTGTTCGGCGAGGTCGGGCTGGCCGGTGAAATCCGCCCGGCACCGCGCGGCCAGGAACGTTTGAAGGAAGCGGCCAAGCTCGGTTTTACCCGCGCCCTGATTCCCGAGGCCAACCGGCCGAAGCAGGCGATTCCCGGTATGGAGGTTATCGCGGTCAAACGCGTGGAGGAAGCGGTAGCGCGCCTGCGCGAGTTGGAATAAGCTTGCGCGCTATAACTTTCGAACTATATGTTCAATCTATCGCGCTATTTCTCGACGGTTAGTTTCATTCTGATCGTTCTCGCGGCCGGCATTCTCGGGCCGCTGTATCGCCATCTCTCGCTGCAGCAGATGAAGGATCTGGCCGAGAGCCGCAATGTGGCGATGGCGCAGGTGTTCGAAAATTCGCTGCATGGCTCGCTCGAAGGGCTGATCGATGCCTCCGTTGGCAGCAACGTCAGCGCCGGGCGCGAAGCTGAAGCCTTGCGCCACCAGGTTGTCGAGCTGATGCACGCTACGGCAGTGATCAAGATTAAGGTCTATAACCGGAACGGGGTGACCATATTCTCGACCAATCCAGCCCAGATCGGCGAAAGCAAGCTCGACAATCCAGGCTTCAAGGCAGCGATGAATGGCGAAATCGTTTCCGACCTGACCCACCGCAACAGCACGGACAGCTTCGAAGGCACGGTTTCCGAGGTCGATCTGCTGGCCAGCTATATTCCGATCAAGGGCAAGCATCCGCTACCGGTCGGCGTTCTCGAGCTTTACCAGGACGTCACGCCGTTCACCAGCAACCTGAAAAAGGGACTGTGGGTGGTGACCATGGGCGTTTTCTCGGTCTTCGCCATGCTTTACCTGATGCAGTTTCTGGTCGTTCGCCGGGCTCAGCGCATCCTGAACGATCAGGAAGGCCGCCTCAAGGCGGCACGCGATACGCTGGAACTCCAGGTCGAATCGCGGACCGATGAATTGAAACGGACCAACGCCCAGCTCGAGGATGAGATTGCCGAGCGGCGCCAGGCCGAAAGCAAGTTGAACTACCTGGCCTATCACGACCCGCTGACCGGCCTGGCCAACCGCCGCTGTTTCCTCGAGCGGCTGGAAGGCAGCATGCAGGAAGCGGCGCAGGGCGGGCAGCGTCTGGCGGTACTATTCATCGACCTCGACCAGTTCAAGCAGGTGAACGACTCGCTGGGACATGGCGTCGGCGACGAGTTGCTCGTCATCGTGGCCGAGCGACTCTCCGAACATGTCGGCCTGATCGACATGCTGGCCCGCCTCGGGGGAGACGAGTTCATCTGCCTGATGGAAGGCGTGGGCAAGGAATCGGATGTCGATACGCTGGCCCATGAAATCCTCGCCACCTTCGAGCAGCCGTTCAGGATCGGTGTGCATGAGCTTTACCTGTCGGCATCGGTCGGTATCAGCCTGTTCCCCGGCGATGGCGGCAGCGTGCTGGAGTTGATGCGCAACGCCGATACCGCCATGTACCGCGCCAAGGCAGCGGGGCGCGGCCAGTATTACTTCTACACCGCGGCCATGACGCGCGACGCACAGGAGCGCATCCGCATGGAGAACCTGCTGCGGCGGGCCCTGGCCAGCGGTGAGCTGAGCGTTTTCCTGCAGCCGCAGGTCGACACGCAGAGCGGGCGCCTGGTTGGCGCCGAGGCGCTGGTGCGTTGGCACAGCCCGGAGCTCGGCGAGGTGCCGCCGGTCCGCTTCATCCCGATTGCCGAGGAATCCGGCTTGATCGTTCCGCTCGGCGAATGGGTGTTGCGCGAGACCTGCCGCCAGGTCATGCAATGGCGCGACAATGGCTTCGAGTTGGCGCACGTCTCGGTCAATCTGTCGGTCAAGCAGCTGGAGCGGCCGGAGTTCGTCGATACCTTGTCCGCCATTCTGCGCGAAACCGGCATGAGTCCTTCCTGGCTGAAGCTGGAGCTGACCGAATCGGTGGTCATGGCGGTGGGCGGTTCCTTCGATCTGCTCGACCGCCTGCGCGAACTGGGCGTCATGCTGGCGCTGGACGATTTCGGCACCGGTTACTCGTCGCTCAGCTACCTGAAAATGCTGCCGGTGCAGCAATTGAAAATCGACCGCTCCTTTGTCGAGGGTATCGGCCAGAACCCCGATGACGAGGCCATCATCCGCACGGTCATGGAGCTGGCCAACAGCCTGGGCTTCGAGGTCGTGGCCGAGGGGGTCGAGACCGATCAACAGGCCGATTTCTTGAAGAAGTTGGGCTGCCAGCAGCTGCAGGGCTACCTGCATGGACGCGCCGTACCGGCGGCTGAGTTCCTGTCGCGCTGGGCCGAAGCGTCATGATGGCGCTGGCCTGGCGCCTGTTGCGCCGGGAATTGCGCTCCGGCGAACTCCGTTTGCTCTTCGCCTCGCTGGTGATTGCCGTGGCAGCGGTCAGTGCCGTCGGTTTCTTTGCCGACCGGGTCGGTCAGGCGCTCGATCGCCAGGCGCAGCAGATGATGGGTGGCGATCTGGTGATCAGTGCCGAGCATCCGCTGGCCGCCGCTTATGCCGATGCCGCGAGGGCGCAGGGGCTGCGCGTTGCCGAAGCCTGGCTGTTCCCGAGCATGGTCTTCTGCGGTGCACAGCTGCAATTGGCCGAAATCAAGGCAGTCAGCGGCGATTACCCCTTGCGCGGCGAACTCGGTGTAGCGCCGGACCTGCAGCAGACAGTCCAGGCCAGCCGTTCCGGCCCGGCCAAAGGGTTGGTGTGGGCGGATGAACGCCTGGCCACCGCCTTGGGCCTGAAGTCCGGCCAGGTCGTCGGGCTGGGCTCGGCCCAACTGACGGCAGCCGGTATCCTGACCCAGGAGCCGGATCGCGGCGTCAATTTTTTCAACCTGGCGCCGCGCCTGATGATGCACCTGGACGACCTGCCGGCCACAGGGCTGGTCCAGCCCGGCTCGCGCATTCGTTACCGCCTGATGGTGGCCGGCGAAAACGGCGCGGTCGAGGCTTTCAAGCGCTGGCTGACGCCGCACCTGACTGCCGGCGAGCGCATCGAGGATATCCAGAATGCCCGCCCGGAGGTGCGCAATATCCTGGATCGCGCCCAACGCTTTCTTGGTCTGGCGACGCTGCTTACCGTCGTGCTGGCCGCCGTGGCCGCAGCCTTGTCGGCCCGGCGTTACCTGCAGCGCCATCTCGACGCCTGTGCCGTGATGCGCTGCCTCGGCGCCACGCAGGGTGAATTGCTGCGCCTGCATGCCTTGCTGTTCATCTGGCTGGCGGCGTTTGCCGCGCTGTTGGGCAGCCTCATCGGCTATGCCGCGCACTTCGTTCTGGCCGAATGGCTGCTCCGCCTGTTCACCATTCAGCTGCCGCCGCCGGGCATGGCCGCCCTCTATCCCGCGCTGGCCATCGGGCTGGTCCTGCTTTTCGGCTTCGCCTTTCCGCCCTTGCTGCAACTGGCCGAGGTGCCGACCCTGCGCGTCCTGCGGCGCGAAATGGGGCCGGCCAGGCGCTGGCAGATTGTCGGTTACGTGGTCGGGATGCTGCTTCTGGCCGGCTTGATCATTCGGGTGGCCGGCAATCTGACGCTCGGTAGCCTGGCGGTTGCCGGTTTCATCGTCGCCCTCGGGCTTTTCTGGCTGGCTGCGCGCGCCATCGTGCTTTTGCTTGGCCGCTTGCGCGGGGCCGCGGGTTTCGGCTGGCGGCAAGGGCTGGCCAATCTGGCCAAGCATGCGGATTCCAGTACCTTGCAGATCGTTGCGCTGGCCATCGGGTTGATGGCGATGATCCTGCTCACCGTGACCCGGGCCGAGTTGCTGGCGGCCTGGCAGCAAACCGTACCGGCCGATGCGCCGAACCGTTTCGTGATCAACATCCAGCCGACGCAGCAGGCCGGAGTGAGCGAAATGTTGCGGCAGGCGGGCATCGCGGCCGAACTGTCGCCGATGATCCGCGGTCGCCTGACGCAGATTGCCGGCCAGCCGGTCAGTGCGGCCAGTTATCCCGAAGACGAACGGGCGCAGCGCCTGGTCGAACGTGAATTCAATCTTTCGTGGCGCAGCGATTTGCCGCCCGGCAACCGCGTCGTGGCCGGCGCGTGGGCAGGCGCGGAGGCGAGCGGGCAGGGCATCGCCTCGGTCGAGGAAGGCCTGGCCAAGACGTTGGGTATCCGCTTGGGCGACGAGCTGGTTTTTTCGCTGGCCGGACGCGAGCAGACCTTGAAGGTCGGCAATCTGCGCAAACTGGATTGGGACTCGATGCGGGTCAATTTCTTCGTGCTGACGCCGCCGGGCGTGCTGGACGACGCCAACGCCAGCTATATCACCAGTTTCCACCTGGCCGATGGCGATAAAACGACGATTCCGGAATTGCTGCGCCGTTATCCGAACCTGACGGTGATCGACATCGGCGCCATGCTCGGCCAGTTGCAGAATATCGTCGGCCAGGTCAGTGCGGCCATCCAGTTCGTCTTCCTGTTCACCCTGCTGGCCGGTGCGCTGGTCTTGCAGGCGGCCTTGCTCTCGGCTTTTGACGAGCGGCGTTACGAACTGGCCGTGATGCGCGCGCTCGGTGCCCTGCGCAGCCAGTTGCGGCGAGCGATGGCGGTCGAGTTGGCGGTGGTCGGTGCCTGCGCCGGGCTGATCGCGGCGCTGGCGGCCAGTGTGGTCGGACAGGTCATCGCCCAGCGAGCCTTCGACCTGCCGCTGCGCTTCGATCCCTGGCCCATCCTGCTGGCACCGCTGGCCGGGGCCGTATTGACCTTGTCGGTCGGCTGGCTGCTGGCCCGTCGTCTGTTGGCGACGCCACCGCTCGCAGCGCTGCGCAGCGGCGCCTGAAAATCGACGCGAACTCTTTGCCGCGATTGTGGTCAATGCGGCGCCGTGGCAGCTTCGCCGCGGGCATTTCGGCTCTCAGGTAAAATAGCGTATGCAATCGATCACCCAAACCCCGCGCCCCTTGTTTAGTTATCGTAAGTTCTGGGCGCACCGCTTCGGTCCGGCACCGTTTCTCCCCATGTCGCGCGCCGAGATGGAGCAACTTGGCTGGGATTCCTGCGACATCATCCTGATCACCGGCGATGCCTACATCGACCATCCCAGTTTTGGCATGGCACTGGTCGGTCGTCTGCTCGAAGCCCAGGGTTTTCGCGTCGGCATCATCAGCCAGCCGGACTGGAGTTCGGCCGAGGCTTTCCGCAAGCTGGGCAAGCCCAACCTGTTTTATGGCGTGACCGCCGGCAACATGGACTCGATGGTCAATCGCTACACCTCCGACCGCAAGATCCGCTCCGACGATGCCTACACGCCGAATGCCGAGCCGAACAAGCGGCCGGACCGCGCCGTCACCGTCTATGCCCAGCGCTGCCGCGAGGCTTTCCCCGGTACGCCGGTGATCATCGGCTCGATCGAGGCCAGCTTGCGCCGCATTGCCCATTACGACTATTGGTCGGACAAGGTACGCCGTTCCGTGCTGCCCGATTCCAAGGCCGATCTGCTGGTCTTCGGTAATGCCGAGCGGGCCATCGTCGAGATCGCCCATCGCCTGGCCAAGGGCGAGAAGGTCGGCGAGATGCGCGACATCCGCGGCACGGCCTTCATGGTGCCGTCCGGCTGGCTGCCCTCGGAAGAGTGGGATGTCATGGATTCGACCGAGGTCGATACGCCGGGACCGTTGGTCAAGCATGCCGATCCGTACGCCATGGATTCTGGCCAAAATGCCTCGTCCACCGCAGCAGTGGCCGCCGACGGCGCACAACCGGTGCGCATCGTCTCGCGTAGCGAGCGCCTGGCCGCCCGGCGCGAACGCCGCGCCCATACGGTCGTCCGCCTGCCGAGCTACGAGCAGGTCAAGGACGATCCGGTGCTCTACGCCCACGCGTCGCGTACCTTCCACCTCGAATCCAATCCCGGCAACGCGCGGGCCCTGGTGCAGTCGCACGGCGAGCGCGACGTCTGGCTCAATCCGCCGCCGATCCCGCTGAGCACGGAGGAACTGGACGGCGTCTACGAGTCGTCGTATGCCCGCCGGCCGCATCCGAGCTACGGCGAAGCCAAGATTCCCGCGTGGGAGATGATCCGCTTCTCGGTCAACATCATGCGCGGCTGTTTCGGCGGCTGCACCTTCTGCTCGATCACCGAGCACGAAGGCCGCATCATCCAGAGCCGTTCCGAGGATTCGATCATCCGCGAAATCGAGGAAATGCGCGACAAGACGCCGGGCTTTACCGGCGTGGTGACCGATCTCGGCGGGCCGACGGCCAACATGTATCACCTGAAGTGCAAGGACGAGAAGATCGAGTCATCCTGTCGCCGCCTGTCCTGCGTCTATCCGGACATCTGCGAGAACCTGAATACCGATCACTCGCAGCTGATCTCGCTCTACCGCCGGGCGCGCTCAATCAAAGGGGTCAAGCGCATCACCATCGGCTCCGGCCTGCGCTACGACCTGGCCGTGCGTTCGCCGGATTACATCAAGGAACTGGTCCAGCACCACGTCGGCGGCTACCTGAAGATCGCCCCGGAACACACCGAGGAAGGCCCGCTTTCCAAGATGATGAAGCCGGGCATCGGCAGTTATGACCGCTTCAAGCAACTGTTCGACCGCTTCTCGCGCGAAGCCGGCAAGGAGCAGTACCTGATCCCGTATTTCATCGCCGCCCACCCGGGCACCACCGACGAGGACATGGTCAATCTGGCGCTGTGGCTGAAGAAGAACAACTTCCGCCTCGATCAGGTGCAGACCTTCCTGCCGACGCCGATGGCGCTGGCGACGACCATGTATCACACCGAACGCAACCCGCTGAAAAAGCTGCACCGGCAGGGCGGGGAAGTGGTCGGGGCGGTGCGCAACGGCCGTCAGCGCAAGCTGCACAAGGCCTTCCTGCGCTACCACGACCCGGAAAACTGGCCGCTGTTGCGCGAGGCGCTGAAAGAATTGGGCCGCGCCGACCTGATCGGCAACGGCAAGAAACAACTGGTGCCGGCCTGGCAACCGGCCGGTACCGGGCAGAAAGCTGCCGCCGCGGTTGCCCAGCACCAGCGCGCCCAAGCCACGGCCAAGCCGGCCGGGGCTGGCGGCGGCAAATTTGGCCAAAATCGCCCGTCCACCGCAGCAGCGTCGCGGTCACGCCCCGGACAGCCGGGTCGGCCAGCGAGCGCGGGCGGCCGGCAGGAAAGCTACGGAAAACCCGGGCAAGCGGCGCGCAAAAAGCGCCCGGCCTGACATTCAGGGAGAACGCGATGGAAAATAACACCACGACCACCTATGACAAGATCGGTGGCGATGCCGCCGTCGGCAAATTGTGCGACCGCTTCTACGAGCTGATGGACACCGTGCCGCAGTTCAAGGAACTGCGTGCGATGCATCCGGAAAGCCTGCAAGGCTCGCGCGACAAGCTGTACATGTTCCTTTCCGGCTGGTTCGGCGGGCCGGATCTGTTCGTCGAAAAGTTCGGCCACCCGCGTCTGCGCGCCCGCCACATGCCCTTTGCCATCGGCACCCAGGAGCGCGACCAGTGGGTCGCCTGCATGGTGCTGGCCATGGAGGACGTGGGCATCGAGGAAAGCGTTCGCGCCAAGCTGCTGGAGAATTTCTTCAACACGGCGGATTTCATGCGCAATAAAGAGGGCTAAACCTCTCACTGGGGATGTTGCGCCGCAGCATGGGATGATAGAATCACGCCTTTGATTTTTCTGGCCTATTCCGCTCCCATGTCTCTTCGCCCGATTCGCAACATCGCCATCATCGCTCACGTTGACCACGGTAAAACCACCCTGGTCGACCAGCTCCTCCGCCAGTCCGGCACCTTCGCCGCTCACCAGCAGCTGGTCGAGTGCGTCATGGACTCCAATGATCTGGAAAAGGAACGTGGCATCACGATTCTTTCCAAGAACACCGCGGTCGAGTACGAAGGCGTTCACATCAACATCGTCGACACCCCGGGCCACGCGGACTTCGGTGGTGAAGTCGAGCGCGTGCTGGGCATGGTCGACGGCGTGGTGCTGCTGGTCGATGCCGCCGAAGGCCCGATGCCGCAAACCCGTTTCGTCACGAAGAAGGCCCTGGCCCTCGGCCTGCGTCCGATCGTTCTGGTCAACAAGGTTGACCGTGACGGTGCCGATCCCGACCAGGCCGTGAACCTGACTTTCGACCTGTTCGACAAGCTGGGTGCCACCGACGAGCAGCTCGACTTCCCGATCGTTTACGCTTCCGGCCTGAATGGCTGGGCTGCCATGGAACTCGACCAGCCGCGCGAAAACATGAAGCCGCTGTTCGACACCATCCTGCGCCACGTGCCGGCCCCCGATGCCGACATCGAAGCACCGCTGCAGCTGCAGATCACGGCGCTGGATTATTCCTCCTACGTCGGTCGCATCGGCGTCGGCAAGATCAACCGCGGCAAGGTCAAGACCGGTCAGAACGTCGTGGTCATGTTCGGTACCGAAGAAGAGGCGGCCGAGCACGAGCGTACCCCGATCAAGGCCAAGATCGGCCAGGTCTTCGGCTACAAGGGCCTGAACAAGGTCGAGCTGGAAGAGGGCCACGCTGGCGACATCGTCCAGATCACCGGTATCGAGGACCTCGTGCTGGGCTGCACCGTGACCGATCCGGAACAGCCGGAATCGCTGCCGCTGCTCAAGATCGACGAGCCGACCCTGTCCATGCAGTTCATGGTCAATACCAGCCCGCTGGCCGGCACCGAAGGCAAGTTCGTCACCAGCCGCCAGATCCGCGACCGCCTGCACAAGGAATTGCTGACCAACATGGCGCTGCGCGTCCATGACACCCCGAACGGCGACGTCTTCGACGTGGCCGGTCGCGGCGAACTGCACCTCGGCATCCTGCTCGAAAACATGCGTCGCGAGGGCTACGAGCTGGCCGTCGGTCGTCCGCGCGTGGTCAAGAAGACCATCAACGGTGTCGAGTGCGAGCCGTACGAAATGCTCACCGTCGACGTCGAGGAAGACACCCAGGGCGGCGTCATGGAAAGCCTCGGCCTGCGCAAGGGCGAGCTGGTCGACATGGTGCCGGACGGTCGCGGTCGCGTCCGTATCGAATACCGCATTCCGGCCCGCGGCCTGATCGGCTTCCAGGGCGAATTCATGAACCTGACCCGCGGCAACGGCCTGATGAGCCACGTCTTCGACGAATACGCACCGGTCAAGGAAGGCACCGTCGCCGAGCGTCGCAACGGCGTGCTGATTTCGCAGGACAACGGCGAAGCGGTGGCCTACGCCCTGTGGAAGCTGCAGGACCGCGGCCGCATGTTCGTCAGCCCGGGCGAAAAGCTGTACGAAGGCATGATCATCGGTATCCACAGCCGCGAAAACGACCTGGTCGTCAACCCGATCAAGGGCAAGCAGCTGACCAACGTGCGCGCTTCCGGTACCGACGAAGCCGTCCGCCTGGTGCCGCCGGTCCAGCTCAGCCTCGAATCCGCCGTCGAATTCATCGACGAGGACGAACTGGTCGAACTGACCCCGAAGTCGATCCGCCTGCGCAAGCGCTACCTGACCGAAATCGAGCGCAAGCGCGCGGTTCGCGGCCTGTAACTCCATGCGCTTCTGCCCATCCTGCCTGGATTGGGTTCAGCGCAACAAAAAGGCGACCCGATGGGTCGCCTTTTTCATTGGGCTGTCGCTATTCTTCACTGTTCTGGGGTGGTTTGCCGAGCCGGTCAATGCGGTCGGGCTGTGCAAGGTCTATCCCTGAAGCACTGCTGCGGTGCACCGGGCAAAACAGGCAAAAATCAGCCGCCGGTCATCGACATGAAACGCACGACCTGCGGGGCATCCATCTGTGCTGTAAAGTCATGACCGAAAGGCTTGATGCCCATGCTGTCCATGATCGACTGGCGCAGCGCGGCATCATCGGCACCCGAGCGTAAAACCTGCATCAGGTTGATGGCATCGTTCTGGCCAAGGCAGGGGTAGAGCTCGCCCTTGGCGGTGATACGCACGCGGTTGCAGGTGTCGCAGAAATTATGGCTATGTGGGGAGATGAAGCCAACCCGTGTCTCGCTACCGGGAATACGCCAGTAGCGGGCCGGTCCGCCTGAGGATTCCGTCGAGGGAATCAACTCGAAATGCGGGGCCAGGCGTTCGCGGGTCTCTTCGGAGGAAATATAGGTGTCGTTGCGCCCAT